>JAIOTL010000151.1 GCA_021106775.1 Planctomycetota bacterium
TCGACCTTCTTGTCCTCGACCTTCTTGTCCTCGACCTTCTTGTCCTCGACCTTCTTGTCCTCGACCTTCTTGTCCTCGACCTTCTTGTCCTCGACCTTCTTGTCATCGACTTTCTTGTCATCAGCCTTCTTGTCGTCAACAGCTTTGACTGGTTTTTCTTCGATTCCATGTTCGCGTGCTGTTTTACTGTCTTCAATAGCCTGAGCGAGAACACTTCCAAGACCTGAATTGTTATGGTTTTCTTCAGTTTTCTTTTCAGCAGCAACCGGACTGACTGCAGCAATTTCTTCAGTTGGAACAACGCTGTCATCACCTTCGAATTTTTGCTCGCCAATTGGAACCGACAATGCAAGACCGATTTTGCGTTCAGTTTCGTCAACTCTAATGACGCGAACAACAAGCTTGTATCCTGGCTTAATAACCTTTTCAATGTCTTCAGACGATGAATTCTCGGTTAATCCCAGCTCGCTGATATGCAGAAGCCCTTCAAGACTCCGCTCAAGTTCGATGAATACTCCAAAGTTCGCAATTTTTGAGATTGTTCCGCGGAAATGCGAGCCAACGAGGTATTTACTCGGAATATATTCGTCCCAAGGATCACCCATCATTTGCTTAAGACCGAGAGCAATTCTCTTTTTATCTTTGTCTATTGAAAGAACGATTGCTTCAATCGGCTCACCTTCGGTTACAACTTCCTTAGGATGAGAAATCTTGCGTGTCCAACTCATGTCAGAAACATGCAGCAAGCCTTCCAAACCTTCTTCTATCTCGACAAATGCGCCGTAATTAGTAAGATGTTTGATAGAACCCTTGACTTTTGCGTCTTTGGGGTATTTTTCCTCAACGATATCCCACGGATTAATCGATGCCTGTTTCATACCGAGAGAAATTTCCTGTTTATCGGCATTGACGCTCAAAACGATAACTTCGACCTCGTCGCCAACATTAACGACTTCTGCTGGGTTGGAGATTCGCTTTGACCAGCTCATTTCGCTAACATGAACAAGCCCTTCAATTCCCTCGTCAAGTTTGACAAATGCGCCATAATTCATGACGTTGACGACAGTACCCTTTACTTTTTCGTTTTCCGGGAAGCGTTCTTCTATGTTTTCCCAAGGTGATGCAGTTTTATGCTTGAGTGAAAGTGCGATTCTTTCACGATCACGATCGATTGACAGGATGAAAACCTCGATTTTCTGGTCAACCTGAAGCATTTCGGACGGATGGGTGATTCTTCCCCAGCTCATGTCCGTGATATGTAGCAGACCGTCGATTCCACCAAGGTCAACAAATGCTCCGAAATCAGCAATGTTTTTCACGATACCGTCGCGAATCTCGCCTTGGGTTATTTCGGAAAGTAATGCTTTCTTCATCTTTTCGCGCATTTTTTCGATAAGCCGTCTGCGTGAAACAACAATGTTCATACGTTCTTCGTCAATCTTAATAATCTCGCAGGTGAGCTCCTGTGCGATATATTCGCTGATGTCTTTCGTTCTACGAATGCTGACTTGTGAGGCTGGTAAAAACACAGGAATACCAATGTCAACAAGGAGACCGCCTTTGATTTTCTTGAGAACAAAACCGGTAACTTCGTCGCCTTCTTTGTATTTATTGATAATTGTTTCCCAGTTGCGAAGTCTCTCTGCTCTTTTACGTGATAAGATGACAACACCGGTTTGATCGTTGAAATCTTCGATGATAACTTCAATATTTTGTCCGACTTTGTAAGGATCGATTTCGCCATCCTCGAATTCTTCTGCGAATATGACTCCTTCTGATTTATAGCCTATGTCGACTGAAATTTCATCCTTAGTTATTGAAATGATTCTGCCTTTGAGAATTTCATCGATTTTGTAGCTTTTGATTTTCTCTTCGGCGTTCTTGAAAAGCTCACCTTTATTGAATATCGCATCAACTTTTTTTTCCAGCTCGTCTTTTGGTATATCGTACTTTTTGATAATGGGTTTAACTACTTTGGGCATTATAACTCCCTGAAAATAACGGGTTAGAGTATCGAAAAGGCAGTTTCCCACTATGGAAAACTATCACCTGAAAAACTTAGAATTCTATCAACATTATTGAAATATCAAACAATTTTCAGCCAGTAATTGGTAAAAATTGCCATTTTTTTGTCAATTTTGCTGAATTGCCAATGATTGACCATGAAAAAGTCATTTTACATAAAATTAAACTTTATCATCAAATAGATAGGTCATATTTTTATTGACATTTAGAAGTAAAACTTATTGTCCAGGATTTAATGAACCCTGGTCCGCAGTTCTCCTTCGAGAGCGCCAATCGTCAGCATTATTGAAATCCACTGTTCTACGTCTATACCAGTTCAAATCGGTTGAGTATGATGCAACAAGCAGACCTGACCAGCTCAAATCGCTTGGTTTGTGATTAGGCACAACAACGTTGAATCGCATGTAATCCACTCCGATTGAGCTATAACTCAATGGATATTGAAATATTATTTCACCGGGTGAATAAATACTCGTCCAGACAATGTTGAACGAAGTCTTAAACCTTGCATATCCTGGTCCGTAATAATCGTATAGAAGGAATATTTCTCCGGGATAAATGATTGTAAATTCAGGGAATTCGTAAGTTCCTTGAATATTACCGTTGGCATATGCGGTCATTTGCCACTTTCCGATATACACAGGATAACTTTCAGTATTGTAAAACTCGATATAATCACGCGGATTCGTTGTGTCAATTTCGTTAATCATTAGTTTTGGTGTGCCGGAAACGGTTTTAAAGTACCATATCGGACTTGTTGTAGAGCCGTGTGAGTTGTATGCGACTACTTTCCAATAAAATGTTCTGCCTGCAACAAGTGATGCGTTGATGCTTTTTGATGCTATACCGTTGCCGATTCTATAATTCGGTGGATAGGTGTCACTTAAGTAAACATCATAAGTTATACCTTCGTCGCATTCCCATTTGAGCTTGAATGAGCCGGAAATTACCGGAACACTAATATCATTTACAACAGGTACAGGATTTCTCGGACAATCTGGTCCAATATCTTCAAAAATACTGACGCTATCCACGTAATATCCAGGTGCAACGGATCTATTATCTGAATAGAAATGCCATAGCAATCTAACCTGAGATTCACCTGCATAATTTGTTAAATCGAATGTTACAGGCATCCAACCTGTTGAACTCCAGTTACCAGACCAAGCATCTACCTGGGTAGTCGAAGTGTAAACAACTGAATTATACGAAGGAGTTGGCGAAGAAAGCTGAGTCCATGTTCCGCCGTCGTCAGTGCTAATTTCAACCCATCCGCCGTCGTAACTCCACTGCGTATGCAACCACATGTAAAACCTGAGAATTGGATAAGTTGCATTGCTAAGGTCGATTCTGGGTGAAACTAGGACACAATTTTGATTTGACCGGTAATTGCTTGCAATCCTTGTACCGTAGCATCTTATGCCATTTTGTGCTGAGCTTGGACCCACATTTTGTGGTCTTCCCCATTCCCAGTCACTATAAGTTGTCGCCCACCAATTGTACGGAGGTGAATTACCTTCAAAACTCTCATTTATATAATATGAATATTGCTTGCCTCTGCCTGTCATGGTGATTCTTCGAGGTGAAATCACAGAAGTGTGAGTAATATTCAGATTGCAGTTTTGATATCCAGAATCACTGGGTGAAAATTGAACTTTAACAATTGAAATCCTTTCAGGACTAAGAAGTATCGGCAGCTGGTCATGGTCAATGTCATAATGACTGTAATTTGATATTGTAATATTTGTAACAGTAAGACTCGCATTCCCTGTATTCTGTAAATAGAAGGTAACTTCAGTTGTTTCACCAACGAATTGTTCACCGAAGTTGTAAGTCGAAGTATTCGGAACTATCGATAAATATGCACCTGTACCAGAGCCAGTCATTACGCCATTAAATGGTGAGCCATAAGCGTTATGTTCTATGTGCAAAGTTGCATTGCACGTGCCGAATGCTTGTGGTGCGAACATCACGCGAATAGTTCTTGTGCTGCCTACTGGAACAGTTGCACTTCCGCCTGATAATCCGCCAGAAGTTATTGAATAGCTGTTTGTAGCATCATTTAAGATATCAATGTCGGTGATTGTCAATTCGGCGTTACCATTGTTTCTTACAATGAAATTACCTGATTTGTTTGAAGTCAGATTAACTGTGCCGAAATCGTATCTTTCAGGGCTGATTGAGAACGTTGGCATCGCGATTCCGAATGCTTGCAGATCAGATGAAAGCTGTCCACCCAGATACGTAACTTTCAACAAACCTTGAAGCGCACCAATGTTTTTCGGGCTGCATGTTACGGTTAAATTAAAAGAACCGCCAGCAGGTGCAACTGCCCAACTGCCAGAACCTGTTGGTGAAACAGCAAAACTTGTTTCGTCTGGACCGTCAATATCAATATCGTTTATCGTAATCGTATTGGAAGTTGCATTGACAACCTGGAAAATGAAAAACTCAGCAGGCGTTACGTTAACCCCGACATTGCCGAAATTGTGAATAGTAGGTGTTAGCGAAATAGTTGCAGCCAATCCGCTGAGATTGCCCTGAAATGGAGAACCGTCAGCATTATGATCGATTCTGAGTATTCCGTTTTTCATTCCCAGACTTTGAGGATGAAATCTTATTTCTACAAATGCCGTTGTTCCCGGGTTAAGAGACGTACCGGAATTACCTGTAAGAATCGTAAAATTACCCTCGGAATCATTTTGAATTTGAACAGTGTTGAGAAGCAGAACTCCTGAGCCGGTATTCGTAATTTTGAATTTGAAAGTTTTTACGACATTAACTTCAATTGTGCCAAAATAATAATCAGTTGGGTCAATAATGAAAGTTGGTACTGCAATGCCGATACCAGTAAGATCTGAAATTAATGTGCCATTTGTATGAACTACTTGTAATTGAGCGTTTTTTACACCTGCGGATTTTGGATTGAATGTAACTTCAATTGTATATATTCCGCCGTTTGCACCAACCACCCAACTGCCAGAACCTGATGGATCAGTTTTAAATGTCTGAGAATTTCCGACGATATTGATGCCGGTGATTGTAATTGAGGACGAAAACGGGTTGGAGACGGTATAAGTGAAAGGTTTTGAATTTAAATTAACTTCGACTTCCCCGAAATCGTGCGATTTTGGAGACAAACTTACCTCGGTTGAGCCAAAAGCGATTAAATTTCCATCGAAAGGCGAATTTGGGGCATTATGTATTATTCTAAGTTTTGCGGTTCTGCTCCCTTCTTCAGTCGAATAAAATTCAATTCTGAATTCATGCGTTTGTTCAGGACCAACTGTAATATCAAAGCCGATTGTACCACCTTCGGTTACCGAGAAATTATCTTTGGTATCGTTGTAAATTTCAATTGATGAAATGGAAAGGTCGATATTACCAATATTTGTTATTGTAAATGTGGTTTCAACACGAGCTCTTATTGCAACGTTTCCGAAATCATATGAACCTGGACTGATTTCGAATCCTGATGCCGAAATTGCATTGCCTTGAAGCTGACAATTGATTATACCACCTGTTGTGTTGTATTCGATGTGCATATACGCACTTCTTTGACCTTCGCGCATGGGTGTGAATTCAACGGTGATTATATATTCTGCTCCGCTAGCGATATTGGCAGGGGTTACATCTCCTGCAACAATATCGAAATCATTGATATTATCACCGCGTAATTCAATAATTGAAATGAGTGCATTATTCGAAAGATTATTACTAAGTTTAAAATCGATTCGAACGGTTTTTCCGATATTAACGTCGCCGTAATTGTATGAAAATGGAGTGATTCTCAATCCACCCATTGTCGGATTGATGCGAATTGTACATCCACAATACATGCATATTGTAAGCACAATAGCTATTAATACGAATCTTCTCATTACTAACCTCATATTTAATTAATCTGTTTACATACGTTTAGAAATATTAACAGTTATAAGTTTATTAAATAATCTTATTGAAGAAATTGGTACAAAATTGGTTATATTTTGCATGATTCCGAGATATTTTCTGTAAACTTCTATAATCCACGCAAATACAATGCAAGGAAGTTCATCTGGATTTGAAAATGTCAGACGAACCTCCATTATATTTCAATTACAGTATTTATTATTGCCCAGGATTTTTCACACCTTTGTCAGGTGAAACACCACGGACACGCCAATCAGCAGAACTGTCAGTATCGGTAGATGTATTTCGGTACCAACTGCTCAGTCCTGTGTTGTTTGATGTTAATGTGCCGGACCAGCTTAAATCTGCAGGTTTATGATTATAAAGTGTATTGAACTTCATGTAATCAACTCCCTTTGAGTTGTAAGCTGCTGGATATTGCAGAATAACTTCACCTGGTGAGGTTGCATTAGCCCATTCGATGTTGAAATTGGTTCGATAAACAATGTTTGTCGCTGCCTGATTGTCATTTACGACAACAAGTTGGTATGGTTGAAGCACCGTTCCTATTGGAAATGTGAATACTCCATCGGGGTAATTATTGTTGTCAGCATAGATAGTAAGTTGCCAACCTCCAATATAAACAGGTGCATTTGCCGAGTTGAAAATTTCCACCCAATCAACGCTGCTCCTTGTATCACATTCGTTAATCAATACATCTGGGACAGCGGCAACTGTTTCGAAGTACCACACCTGACTAGTCCTAATAACGCTATTTGGGTGGTTTGCAACAACTTTCCAGAAGTATTTTCTGCCTGCAGTAACAGTAGCATTATAAGATTTACTTGAAATCGCATTTGCGACCTTGCTTGTTGGTGGATATGTCTGGCTTAAGAAAACATCGTAGGTATTTGCGCCATCGGCATCCCATTGTAACGTAAATGTGTTAGTTGTTGGTATAACGTTTATGTCGTTGTCATATGGTACAGGAGTATTTGGATAAGGAATTGCAGTATCTTCAACTTTAACAGTGTCGATGTACCAGCCTGAAGTTTGCCAGTTGCGGTTTGAGTAGAAATACCATGCGATTTGAACTTGACTTTGACCCGCAGCAGCAGAAAGATCGATTGTTACCAATTCCCATCCTCTTCTACTACCGCTGTAAGCACTGCCGCCATTAACATAAGCATTATAAGAGGGTGAAGGACTTAAGTTTCTGCTCCATGTATTTCCACCATCAGTACTATATTCGACCCAGCCGCCATCACTACTGTAACAATAAGTGTACATGTAGAATGATAGTGTTGGAGATTGAGCATTCGACAAATCGATAATTGGTGAAACGATGAAGCAATTTTGATATGCATGATAATTTCCATTAATATTTGTGCCGAAACAGTAAGCACCGCTGTGAGCACGGCTTGGACCTGTATTTATCGGTCTTCCCCATTCCCAGTCACCTGAGTAACCCCATGTACTTGGATTGCCTGAGTCGAAGTTCTCGTTAATCTCACCAGGTGCAGCCAAGCCAACTCCTGTTATTGAAATTGTATGTGGTGGATTTACAGAGTTATGTGTGATTGTGAGAGTTGATGCTCTATTACCAGTAGAAACAGGTGTGAATACAAGTTTGAAGATTGCAATTGTATTGCCCGCAGGTATATTGACAGGTGCGGAAACATCAATAATCGTATAATCTCTCGAATTGCTCAGTGCAAATGAACTCATTGTAAGTGTTTGGTCACCACCATTTTTAATGTAAAAGAGTTTTTCTTTACTCTTACCGACATAAGAATCACCAAATGCATACGCTGATACATCTGGAACAAGTATGAAATCAGGACCGTTCGCATTACCGGTGAGTGAAACATCAAGTGGTGAAGTTGGGCTTCCTGTGCCGTTATGAACGATTCGAAGTGTAGCAACTTGATTTCCAAATGCTTGCGGTTCGAATTTAATGCGTATTGTGTGACTGCCTGTTGTTACGTTAATACTTGAGCCACCACCTGAGACAATTACGTAATCTCCCCCGGAATTGTTCACAAGTGAAATTGTAGTTAAAACCAATGTTCCGGTTCCAGAATTGGTAATAACGAAGTTCTGGTAGGCATCTGAACCAAGTCTAACGTTTCCGAAATCCTTGGAAGTGGGAGTTATGTTTAGAACCGGATTTTCAATTCCCTCAGCATTGACATTCGAGTAGAGTGAACCGAGATTGTAAACAACGGTCAAAGTTGCTGTGATTACACCGGTTGTTGTGGGTGTACAAGTTACATTAAACTGATATGTTCCGCCGTTGCCAGTAACAACCTGGTTAATCGTACCTGAAGGTACAGAGTTAAAGCGTGCTGCATCAGGACCTGTGAAACTTATATTGGAAATTGTTATATTGCTTGCAGTTGAGTTTGTGACAATAAAGGTTTGCGGACTAGAAGTTGTACCGACTTCAACATTGCCGAAATTCCAGTTTCCTGGTGAAAGCGCAACATTAGAACCTTCACCGGTGAGGCTTATTGATGCTGGTGAACCTGGCGCATTGTGCACAATTCTCATTGTCGAGGATTTATTACCGTTGGTCTGAGGCATGAAAGTTACTCTAATTTTATGTGTTGCCCCAGGCTGAACGTCTGACCCGCTACCACCACTCGAAATTTCGAAGTTGCCTTCTGAATTGTTAAGCAGCTCGACAGTTATCAAACTTAGAACGCCTGTTCCGTTATTAGTTACTGTAAACTCAAATGATTCGTTTGTTCCTGTAATGACTGAACCGAAATTGTAAGCGCTTGGTGGATCAATCTCAAATGAAGGCACCTCAATTCCAGTTCCGCTCAGTGTTGCAAAGTAAACATTGCCTGCAGTAACGTTTAGTGTTGCATTATGCTGACCTGGTTTTGTTGGAGTGAAAGTAACACTAATTTGCAGAGTGCCACCTTCTGAATCAACAGTCCAAACTCCAGCACCAGTTGGGTCTGAAGTGAATGCTGAAGCATCAGCACCTGTGATTGCAATGTTAGTTACATCGATTGCAATTAGATTCGGATTTGTGAACGTAAATGTAAATGGTGCAGAAGGTTCACCAATATGTATTGAGCCGAAATCGTGATTGTCAGGGGAAATTGTCGGTATATCAGAACCTGAACCGGAAAGGTCACCCAGAAGAGGTGAACCATCACCGAGGAAACTAATCGAAAACTTTGCAGCCTTATTACCAGTTGAAAGTGGTGTAAATGCTACTGCAAATACATGTGTTTCACTTGGTGAAAGAGTTATCGGATTTACTAACACTCCCTCGGATATCTCATAGTTATTATAAAGGTCATCAGCAATTGAGATGCTTGTTAATACAAGGTTACCGTTGCCAGTATTTTTGACAGTAAACGTACTGCTGACAGTTGCTTTCAAGCCCACGTTTCCGAAATCGAAATTAGGTGGTGTAACCTCGATACCTGATGATACAGAACCAAAGCCCATAAGATTACTCTCGAGAATGGTAATACCGTCATTAAGCTCGATATGAATCATCACATTTTTGTTGCCTTCAGATACCGGTTTGAATTGCACTGTGAAAACGTGAACTGAATATGCTGAAACCTCAATTGGCACTGAACCTCCAGAAACGATTGAAAAGCTAGCAGCGTCTGAACCCTGAATTTCAGCAACATTGACAACGAGATTTTCATCTGTTCCGTTGTTAAGTGTGATGTTCACTTCAGAGGCTTCGCCAACTGGATTTTCTCCGAAGTCGAAATAATTTGGAAGCAACATAAGTCCATCAGCCAAAATTCCTTCACCGGTGAGATTAACCTCAAAATTTTGATTGCTGCCATAATCGATTCGCATAATTACGCTTTTTGTTCCAATCGAGCTTGGCGAGAAAGAAATTCGAATCATATGTTCGTTTGCCGGGTCAACGTCTAATGGATAGTAGCCACCTTTGGTGATGACAAAATCAGATAAATCTGACCCTTCAAGCTGAATTTGGTTCAGTGTGATACGATCAGTTGTGTTGTTTGTTAAATATAGGTCAAATTGTACAATGTCACCGATTATTATTGTTCCGAAATCGTGCGAAGTGGTTGAAATTGTAACTCCACCCGATCCAGGATTAATATCGACGTTGCAGCCAACGACGAAAACTGTCATTAAAATCGCGGAAAGAAAAAGTTTTTTGGTCATGATTTCTCCAAAAATTCAATATTTATGTTTTTAACCTTTTTATGATCAAGTAATTAAACACCACATCCATAGAATTTTTTCACTGTAAATTGTTCAAATTATTAATTATTTATCCAAATTGTGATTTATTGGAATTTTAATGTGAAATCCTTTAGGAATTGTGTTTATTAAACACGCATTATTAAAAAAGTTTCGCAAAAAACTAAAATAACCATGTCTGTCGGTAATATACATTGAGTTTACGATGCTGTAAATTGGTTCGTTTGTTTATTTGCATTATGGGAAAATTCGGAAAAATTTCATATTTTTGGTATGCTGATGGATTTACAACGAATACGATGGTTTAAGTACAGAATTTGTTATGAGTAAAGCATTTGAATGAAATCCACTAGCCAGGATTACTCGGTTGTTTACACTCTCTCGAAATGACATTGTGTGTTTTCTCTACAAAATCAAGTAATTCCGTGAATATACAAAGATGATATAGCCTTAAAGCATGTAGTCGTCGCTCTTTTCTATCTCGTCGTGTATATCGTCAAGGAACAGTATTGGGCGTTTGGAAGCGATTTCGTCAAGTTCTCGCGAAACTGAATTGCGCCAACCAACGATTTCGACGCGTTTTCCGCAGCGTTTCACTTCCTTCAACGCATCAACATAATCGCCATCACCGGAGAGAATCAGTGCGGTTTCGAACGCATTATTCTTCAGAAGTGTAAGCAAACTCGTAACTAGCGCCACATCTGCACCTTTATCAACATAAATGACTTTTGTAGCGTTACATTCATCGCATTTCACGAATCTTTGACGAGTCGATGTCAAATGTATTTCATAACCCAGATTGTAAGACAGAATATTGAAAAAATTTCTTTGATTGTCCTTTGGTGGGATATGCTCAGTTGCAAAAAAATGTGTCTGCCAAATCTCACCTTCTCTCATCAGTCTTTTATGCAGTCTTTCCCACGAAATTCTCCAACCCGCAGCCAGCATACCTGAAAAAACATAAGAATTGTCAATGAATGCTATTGTCCGACCTCTAGAAATTGAAGTCATAATATTACTCCTGTGATTCTAAATATAAAAAAAATTACAAACTGTTGTAAATCTTTGTTGCAACAATCAGATGAGCAAACTTTGTATTAATAATTCATTATACCTGCTAATCTTACATTATTGAAGTTAAATTGCTTTTATATATGTTGTTAAGATAATAATTTTGAAAACTAATCGTTAAAACGTAAATTTTCAATAATATATTCCAATAATATATACGAAAAAAAAGGAAATTGGTTTCAAGATTAATCGAGTTTGTTCATTACAAGACCAGTAAAAATTTTCGGGAAAAAGAATGTTGATTTCTGAGGCATTCGTTTGCCTACTTTTGCAATAGCAGCAACCTGGTCAACGCGTGTCTGATTCAGCATGAACATCATCAGAGCTTCGTTATTTTTGAGCAATTCAAGCCCGGATTCTTCCTGTGCTTTATAACCTTTGATGAATGAAACATATTTACCAGCTGCAATATCCTTATCGGATATTCTCAGTTGTCTGTCGAGAATAAGTTTATGGAGGATATTGACGTCAAGCTGTGCTTCGACAGCATCAAGTTCCGGTCTTTGTTTCTTAAATTCATTTATCGACTTCAGCGACAAGCTGAAATGTTCTTTTTTTGTAACAATACCAAGTAAATGCTTATTTGCCATGAAACCAGCAAGCATTGTCTTTTTTAGTGAATTGAAATCGGATTCCTTGGCAATGTAGAAATCCTCCGCTATTTGATTCATGAAAGTTTCGAAGTTGAAATTTCCGAATGAGTGTACAAGTCGGTGAGTCGGCAGAACAACGAGTCCGTCCTGATGCATGCTTACAAGTGTTACCATACGGTACTTTGCAGATTCGTTTTCAGGATTTTCGTGCATGTAATTCAGGGCTGTTTCGTAACGATGATGTCCGTCGGCAATAAACATCGGTTTATTTTGGAAAAATTCCTGCAAAGCGTTCTGCGCATCTGCATCTACAATTCTAAACAGCTCGTGAACAACGCCCTCGTCATCCGTTGCGCGTAATACCGGTTCTTTTTCCATCGAATCA
>JAIOTL010000173.1 GCA_021106775.1 Planctomycetota bacterium
CCGCAGCTTATCGCGCCAGTAAAGCATAATTTCGTCACGACCTTCAATCATACACGTAACTTTGTTGCCTGCTTCCTTCATCGCCCTCGCAATCGGGTAAATCCCGCCGATGCCGTAGCATCCACCCGCCAGCACAACATGCCCGTGCTTCTCGATTTTTGATGGCATACCAAGAGGTCCGGCAACGTGGCTGAGTTCGTCGGCGGCGTTGAGTTTTGCGAGGCGTTTTGTTGACCAGCCTGTTTCCATGAATATTATTGTTACTGAATTCTTTTCGGCGTCCCAATCTGAGATTGTGAACGGGATTCGCTCAGCTTTTTCGTCTGACATGACAATGACGAACTGTCCGGGCTTGATTTTGTTGACCGACCATGGAACTTCGAACTCCATGATGTGGAAGTTGGGGACGATTTGTTCGCGCTGCCGAATCCTGTACATTTTTCCTCCGCAATTCGTTGCTGACGTGAGTATTAGTGGAAATTTTGTGCCGTTAAACTATCAACTGCGCACATTCGATGCAAGGTATTTTTAATCAGGCTTGGTTTGCAGGGATGCTGGGCTTGAGATTATCCCTTGTTCGTTAATACTGAGGATTTTACGCGAAGCTAATTTAATCGAAATCGTGTATTTGTTATGTTCGTGCGATATTGACGAGAGGATTATGTTGGCTGGTTTGATTGAGGATGCCTGCAAATACGGACACTGAAGCTTGAGGATTGGTATAAACGTCTTCGCGGTCTGCTCCGCCTGAAGATATTCCGGGAATTTTCCGTTTGTCTGAAGATAATCGGTCATGGAAATGAAAAGTGCGTCGAGAATGACAGTTGCTATGTCTTCCTCTGTTGACTGTACATCTTTGCTGCAAGTTACAACAGAATACCCTACAAAAAGTGTCATGAATACTGCAAATGCAAGAATCGCATGTTTCATCAGGTTGGGTTTTTCTTCGCTCATGAGTGTCCTTTGAGAGCAGTTTGAATAAATAATATCAACTATGAATGAAAATTAAACCTTTTTGGGATTACGCCGATAATTCTCATACAAATATTTATTCTGGCATGAAAGATGCAAATGCCGGTGTTTCAGCTTGGATGTTAATTTATGGAGATTTTATGGCAGTGAAAATATATCCGAAAGCAAACAATTTGCAAACAGATGCGTTTTTGTCGGAATCGTCAAGGCATGCAATTATTCAAAATGACGGTTTTCGGGCAAGCACAAATGCTGTCAGGAGTGCCATCAATGAGATAAAAGCAGAGATAAAGCCATTGGTTCTGTGTTCAAAACCGAGTTTTACTCAAGCAATTAAAGCTGCCAGAAAAGTGAACAGAAAAACATATACAAGGAGGTTTCTTATGAGATTTATCGGAAGCATTTTAATACTTCTGGCGATTGCTATTGTATTAAGTTCGTGTCAGTACACACCCTCGCCAAATGTTTACAAAGCTGAAAGTTTCAGCAACTCGACTGCTGAAATGCCTGAGAATACTGCAAATACAGGCATGACAAGGAACACACATTACAAAACTCCGATTGTCGGAATTTTTCACCCGCATGGGGATGATGAAATTCCAAGTAATGGTGATATTTCTGAAAATGATGAACCTGAGTATGAACTTGCGAACAACACGACAATTTCAGAAATAAAAACTGCTGATTCTCTTGTGAGCGATATTGATGCTTTAATTGCTAACAACGAGCAGTCAAAAGCACGCAGGCTGATTTCAAACACGATTCTAAATAAAGAGTTAACATTGGCACAGGAAAACACGCTTGTTCATAAGCTGAGGATTATCAACAGTCAGCTTTTAAAGAGTACCGCTGCTGACGGTGACTGCAAAATCGTTGAGATTAAGAAGGGTCAGACATTGTATGCGATTTCCAAGATGAATAAAATAAACGTTGATGCACTTGTGAGTCTTAACAATATCAACCCGAACAAGTATTTTGCCGGTCAGAAGATAATGGTTTATAAAGAACCGTTTAACATTATTGTAAAAAAAGGTAAAAGCTTCGTATATTTATGGCAGAACGACCATATTGTTGACAGATATGATGCGACGGTCAACGAAGTCAGAAACGGCATTTACAGGCTGAAAGCAAAGAAAAAAGGTGCATTGGGTGAGATGATTTACACTGGAAAAGTTTATCTTGCTCCTGATTCAACAGACTTGTCAACATCTGTGTCAATTAAGCTTCGGGACAAGGATTATGAAATCTTGAACATGCTTTTGGTTACCGGTGCTATTCTTCAAGTACAATAATAGATACCTTTCTTTTCCTCAAGATATTAAAAAGTCCATTATTTTTACTGTGAGATTTAGGGGGAGTTTAACAGTGAGTTAATCCCCTTTTTTTTTGTAATTGCTATGTAATGAAACTGCTGTTTATTTGAAAAGCTTAACGAGAGATTTAATGACTTTTATGCTGTTAAACAAACAAGTTGTGTTGAAGTTGATAACATGCATCAATATTTCTGTAAGTGTTGTTATTCCACGATATTTGTAGTAGGGCTTGCTTTTTAATTCTGCATCA
>JAIOTL010000420.1 GCA_021106775.1 Planctomycetota bacterium
AGGTAAATCATTTGTTGCGTTTAACCTTGCTGCCTACTACGCTATCGAGGGTTACAAAACGCTTCTCCTCGTGGCAGACCTTAGAAACCCGACTCTTGAGCCGTTCCCTGAGATGGCACTTACTGCAAAACCGGGGTATCTCGATTATCTCGAATCGAAGGAAACAGACGAACCCATGATTCTTGATGAAGTAATCATGAAGACTTATATTGATAACCTGAGCGTTTTCGGTCCTGGAACAAAGAAGAACATCAATCCAACGCGTTTATTCGACCAGGAATATTTCCAGGCTTTCCTTGACGAGCTGCTTGAACAATATGATACTATCATCCTTGATTCACCACCACTGATGCCTGTTGTTGATTCTTCACTCATTCTTAAGTGCGTTAAAAGCGCGATAATGGTGTTGAACCTGGGTCGCGTCAAGAAGAAGGATTTTGAGGACACGATTCGCAGACTTCAGATTATCAATGCACCAATTAGCGGTATGGTAATTAACAGAGACCAGTATGCTGTTCGCAGGAAATACTATGCTTATTACAGTTCTGGTTACATATCAGGCATATAACGGTTAACTTTAAAAATTAAGGTGCTTAGGCACCTTTTTTTTATGTTTTTGGTAGTGTTCAAAGCACTTTCTGCACCCTCAAAAGATAATTGACCTATTGACAATGATGTTATAAATACATTTGTTACATATGTTCGACCTTTATAGCAGGTAATAAATGTTTTTTGAAAACGATAAAAGACAATCTCCCAACAAAACCATGGAGATTGTCTCTGGTTTGCTGATTCGCAAAAATGACCACAATTTCCTTAAAAACTCAAGTGTCGGGCTTCTCGAGTACATTGACAAACTCGGTTCAATCACAAAAGCTGCAAAGAAAATGAACATCAGTTATAAGACAGCATGGGATACATTGAATAGCATAAACAATGTATCAGATGAGCCGATAATTGTGAGCATCAGCGGAGGTCAAGGCGGCGGCGGTTCGAAGTTGACCGTAAAAGGTCGTAAAATGATTGAGATTTATCGTATTATTGAAGAAGAACAGCAGAAATTTGTGAATAATCTGAAAATCAAGATTGATGATTTTGACGAGTCATTTCAGCTTATCAAACGACTTTTCCTCAAAACAAGTGTGCGAAACCAGTTCATCGGGAAGGTAACTCACATCGACCAGGGGCAGGTAAGTGCGAAAATCGATTTAACCATTCAGGGTGATGACCATATTGTGTCGATAATATCGAACAAAAGCCTGCAAGACCTCGGAATCCAGATAGGTTCGAGGGTTTACGCGCTTATCAAAGCAACATATGTGATGATATCGAAATCTCCTGATATTGCGGAAGTCAACAGGAACATTCTCGCGGGTAAAATCGAACATTTAACCAGTGATGAAACAAAAACTGAAATTGCACTTCAGCTTGCAGGTGGTAGCAGTCTTGTATCAATTGAGCCGAACGAAATCGCAGATAAAAACAAGCTTCAGATTGGTGATGAAGTCTATGCTTTTTTCAAGCCCTCAAGCGTAATACTTGGAATTTCATAGATTTTCAAACACAGCTAATGTCGTTCTGCAGCACCCATTGTAACATTAATTATAAATAATAAACGGTAGGTCAGGCATCTTGCCTGACACTGACGGCATCTCTTTGACAGGCTAGGAAGCCTGTCCTACAAATACTTAAAACTTCTGTTACAATGCACTAGATTGGAGTTGGTTTACAATTCTTCTTCTTCGATTATGCTGTCGGTTATGTTACGCAGCGTAGATGCTGCCTTCTGCATCGCTTCACGTGCAATTGCATCAATATTTTGCAATTCAATACCGACAACAATTATTACTTCTTCTTTGATGATTTCCTTCTTCCAGACGATTTTCCCTTTGCAGGATATTGGTTTCGAGCGAAATACCGCAGGAAGATAAATTTCCAACCCGATATTGTTTTCTTTTTCATCAAACATTTTGCGCACGTCAATACTTGGCGATTCAATCAACAGATTTATGCCTGATGCCGATACATTTTGAGTATAACCCTTATAATATGACACTTCGCGAGGTTTGCGTTTGCCTGATAGGAAATAAAAATACACAGGGAAATCGTAGTTTATACGTTCAGAGCATCTTTTCTCTTGAGAGTTTTCTTCACCATTTAGATTGTTGTTTTCTGCCACCATGGATGTCTTAGCTTCTTATACCAGTTTTGATAATATAATTATGCAACATTATTAGTAGAATTCAAGGAAAACATCAGAAATATTGACGAATTATTTGGATATTTTGTAAATTAGTTTTTTTCTTTAGTTCTCAATATCAATAGTACAAAAACACTCAAAGCTCCCAACACATCCATAACAAAGTCGGCAATTTCTGCTCTTCTTGCTCCATCCGTAAAATAATGTTGCAGTACCTCGGTCAAAGCCCCTACAAGCGCAGAGATGTAAACAACTGTCAAATACGATTTTAATCTACGAATGCCAAATAAATGGTAAAAACTCTGTATCAATAAAAATGACAGAATCATGTATGTGAAGAAATGCAACACTTTGTCAAAGTGTAATGGCGTCTCAAAACCAAGATTGATTACGGGAAGTAAGGCGGTGTAAATCAGCAAACCTATGTACACTACGGAAAAAAGTGTGAAAAAGCTTCCAAGTATATTGCTTCTTTTTTGTAATAGAAATATTCTCAGTAAATGATTCATCGCTCATCCTGAAGTTTCTTTTATTATCGAATAATTCTATCAATAATTTCATGTGAAATGAAACATTTACTGAACACTGGTTTATGTGATGTTAATCGAGTTTAGCGGCAAAAGCGCGGTCAATGGCGCTCCAGTACGGGTCAACACGGGGATGAACGAGTTCGGAGCGTTGTCCAGATTTTATTGACCAGCGTCCCTCGTTTTTCGGCAGAATTGTGCCGATTTCATAAACATTGATACCTTTTTGCGCCAGAGCCTGATTGACTTCAGCCTTTTTGTGTTGTTTCACGGTCAAAAGCAGCGTACCTTCGCTTATTGCATGCAAAACCTCCATACCGAACAGTTCGCAAACTTCACCCACACCATCAGGCACGTAAATTTCGTCAATGTTAATTTCGATACCGAGATTTGATGCACTCGCGATTTCAAACAAACCTCCGATAACACCGCCTTCAGTCGCATCATGCATCGTTGTTACGCCGTTTTCGCGGACTCCAACCGAAACAGCAGTGAGAGCGTCTTCCACCGTTGACATTTGGTCAAAACATGCTTGTCCTTGCTCTAAAATCCTGCTTCCGTGCTTTTTAACGATTGTTTTTGGGAAGAGTGTTGCGAAAATTCCCACAGCTTCGATGGCAGCACCTTTTGTCATCAAAACCGCATCACCTTCCTGCGCCATCGCGGGTGTAATGTATTTGTCTTCGTCTCCAACAGCAGTAAACGTTGCACCACCAATCATCGGATAATCGGAGCCTGTGTAACGTGCCGTATGCCCAGCAACAATCGCTGCCCCATATTTCTCGCTCTCCTCATGCCAAACACGTGAAATAACCTCAAATTGTTCCTCGGTTATCGACATAGGCAGGTTCCAGTCAGCACTAATGTGGGCAGGCGGAAAACCTGAAGTTGTTATGTCGGATGCGAGAATGTGCCATGCAAACCAGGCACTTTTCTCAAAGCCGAACAATGGCAGAATAAAGATAGGGTCAGTCGTTACCGCCATCACTCTGCCGTTACCGATATTTACAACACCGATGTCAACGCCGTTTTTCGGTCCAACAAGCACATCATCGCGTTTTGCGCCAAGCCTTGGATAAATATAATGACTGAAAAATTCGGGCGTTATTTTACCGATTTCCGGAAATGCTGAATTTTTGTCCATTTTTACATCCTGAAAGTAAATTAAAGTTAAGATTGTAATTTATGCAATGGTACTTAATTATGATTAATAAACGGTAGGTCAGGCATCTTGCCTGACTCTGACAGCATCATCATTGACAGGCTATGAAGCCTATCCTACCAATACTCATAACTTCTGTAACACTGAACCAGCTTCAGGAGCAATTGTTTAAAAAGAAAAAAAAGCTGAGACACGCCAGCTTTATTCTCGTCGCATCCCTACGCCGGCATTATCCGTGTCAGGTTCCGCGGGTAAAAGGCTTCTGCCTTACTCTCAGCCGACAGTATCAATCAGCTCCCCGTTTTCGACAAATTTAGCATAATAAAATCCCGAATCAAATTTTTTCACATTTTTTTGTCATTTTGTTGAATTTATCACTATTCATACTCATCATTAAATAATCATAGTTTTTGTTGTTGTCTTTGACAATTTTGTCCGTTTCAAACCCCGCCTTTTCGTAACAAGCAATACCGATTTTGTTGAATGTTATAACTTTCAGCGTAACAGTCTTAAGTTCAAGCTCGATGAATGCTAAATCAAGCAGCATGTGCAAAATTCTTTGTCCAAGCCCTTTTCCACGCATATTGCTTTTGAAAATCAAGAGTCTGCCGATTTTAGCACTCTCAGGTTTCGGCTTATACATGCTTGTATCGATATTTAACTCGACATAACCGATTGTTTCTCGCGTCTCCTCGTTGATTATCTTAAAAATGTAGGCGTAAGGGAGATTGTGTATTACCTTGAGAAAATGTGCTTTATGTGCTGGAAATGTGAATGTCATTCCAGACCAGAGGAACAAAAGTTCAGGTGAATCGATGTGTGAAAGGAGTTCGTCAGTGTCGGAATCCTCGAATTTTCGCAATGCAATCTGAATGTTACGCATAAAACCTGGTTTTTACTTCATTTTATCAAAATATATGTGCATCAAAGCTGATGGTTACAATTTTGGATTAAATCTTAAAGCGGAAACGGCTCTTGAAATGACGAAGTGTCAGGTCTTTACCGTAAATCACTTCCACAGGCGGAATTTTGTCGCGATGGTCATGTAAAACCTTGATGGCTTCTGCAAGTGCAAACAAATCCTGGTCTTCGTAGGCAAGTCTAGGAACCGCAGCACGAACGTAATTCATTCGGGGTTCAGGCAGGATTTCATGTCCGTTTTCATATTTTCCGAAAGCATAAATACCAAGTTCACAAAGCCTGTGACCGGCAATCATCAGAAGTGCAGTAAACGAAAGTCCCTTGAAATCTTCGTCCTTGCACTCAACACCCTCGAAAAATTTGTCCATGTTGAGATAAACCGCATGCCCGCCGA
>JAIOTL010000070.1 GCA_021106775.1 Planctomycetota bacterium
CTTGTGCGTAAAATTCGAGGATTGGAGAATGCTGTTATTCTGCGTTACGGCTATGCTGTCGAATATGATTTCCTTCCCGCGTACCAGGTTGCCCGAACGCTTGAGACCTACCAGGTTGAAGGTTTGTATTTTGCAGGACAAATTCTCGGCACATCGGGATATGAAGAAGCAGGTGCGCAAGGACTTATCGCCGGCATCAATGCTGCTCTCAAACTTGCGAAGAAACCGACTTTTGAGCTTTTCCGGGAGCAGGCGTACATCGGGGTTCTTATCGACGACCTCATATCAATTGTGCCAAAAGAACCTTATCGGATGTTTACTTCACGGGCGGAATACCGGCTTCAGCTTAGGGCGGACAATGCTGACAGAAGGCTTACAAAACTTGGTGATAAAATCGGCTGTGTTGATGAAAATCGGGTGAAACAAACGGAAATCAAGGAACAACAAATCGCTGAGGTCAAGAAAACCTTGCAAAAAACCGCAGTCAAAGGCGAAAAGTTGAGCCAATTCTTGAAGCGACCGGAAATTAAGATTGCCGATTTATTCGATGAGTTTGCTGAACTGCGAGAGTTGAAACTGCCGAATGAGGTGTATCAGCAGGCGGAAATTGACATAAAATATGACGGGTACGTGCAAAAACAGAATAAAGAGGTCGAAAAGCTGCACAGACTCGAAAAGCTGAAAATCCCTCGCGACTTCGATTACGACGCAATCGCCCACCTTAAATTTGAAGCCCGTCAAAAGCTGAAACAGATTAAGCCCGATTCCGTCCGCCAGGCATCACGGCTTGAAGGCGTTACGCCAGCGGATATCGCAATCCTCATCGTGCATCTTTCACGCTAAACCTGCATAGTAAACTATCTAATTGCTTTGGTTATCTGAATTTTCGATTGGGTTGTTATCTGCAGCTTCAGAAATTTTTTGTGCGATAATTCTCTTCTGCTTTTCAATGCTCGCTATCTGCGCTTTCAAGAATTTCTCGCAATTCCCAATACTTTTGTCATTTGTTACATGGTTTATCGCTTCCCATGTATGAAAACCATCGAATCCGTTATATTTAGGGTTTATACCAGAAATCGACGCAAAAAACTGATAATAATGCTCAAGGTCATCAAGTGATTTCATCTGCTTCCAAAAATACAATGGCTGCGCAAGTTTACCCTTCGAGCGAATGGCTTCAATAAAATTGATAAACAAACGTCTATCCTGCCACCTGAACCCAGATAACTCATCAATTTCGGTCAATCTTAAAGCAAGCATGTATAAACTGTTGTCAGCATCGGGACCAAGTACAAATTCAACCTCCCACAACCACTCCTGCACATCAATCAGTATTACCGGTGAAATGCTTGGTACAAGTGAACTTATGAAAGTTACCTGCTTGTAATTTCTCTCTTTCAGCTTATTTGCGAGAATGAACAATGAGTCAGTCGAACGCAGTTCAAGCTGTTCCCAGTTCACAAGCATGCTCCCGAAAAATTCTTTTTCAAGTAACGTAAATTTATGACTTTGGTCAATCGCCCAGAAACATGTTGCATGTTCAGATACATTCTTGAGTTTCATAATGTAATCGTGTAAAATCCCGCGCCAAATCGTGTTTTGCTCTTCCTTGCTAAAAAATTCCTTCAAGGCATCTTTAATTTGCGAAAAATCTAGCACGACAATTATGGCGTTTCGCTGCTGATTCTGCTTAGGTGTTAGAAAAATCATCTTTCTTCTGCTTTCTAAATTATCCTATTCAGTCTCTTTATCGTCAGTTATTTCATCAATACAGCAATTGAATTTTTCAAGCCAATATTTGTATCTAAATCCCTTTTTTGGAGTAAACTCTTTGCGATAATCAGAAACCGTGTCAGCAAGCGAATCATAATCCTTAATTTTGCTATTCTTCAATAATATTAACAGGTTTATCATTCTCTTAAAATCCTGACACTGCGGATCGCGATATTTCAGGGAATCATGATTTAGAAGTAAGGTCATAAAATCCAGTTTGTCCAGCATTGTCAGATTTTCAACACCAGCATAATTATCTATCGATTCCACGTGAAAAAGCTTATTCCGTGATTTTTGCTTGATATATTCATCGGCAATTCCGGAATTAATAATCAGTTTCAGAACCGCTATACAGAAGTTCATATCTGCTTCAGGAATATGCAAATCACGGTCAAAAAAGCGTCTGATTATCTTTGCTTCAATCAATACTGATTGCTCAATGTCGATATTCCCGTATTGGCTGATAACACCATCACCACTGAGAATTGTTTTGTTTTGTGCAATATCGAGCAACAGATTATGTGAATAAATCGAGTTGAACGCAGATTCAGCATAGAGATAACAGGCATAAAGGATTTTATTCATCTCATCTTGCGGAAAACTGTCGTCAGCAAGCAAAGATTCCAGCATGTTTATGAATCCTGCGAAGTCTCGATTTTCAAATAGATTCTGCAGATACATATATTCAAACTGTGCAGGTTTGTATTTCGATATTAAATCCTTAAACTCAGCAAGCTTCACATTTGCATCTTCAGAACTCAAACTGCCAATTATTCTCTGGCATAAAATACTTTTAAATTTCGATTCATAAAATAATTCGTAATTCTTTCTGACCTTAGCAAACAAAGTTTTCTGCTGATAGTCAATTAAAGCTTCCTCGAATAAACCAAGGTTGAAAAGTCTGTCAGGCTTCTCAAGCTCATGGGTGGCGGGTGAAATTAGAGACAACTTCATCGAGGAGATGACTACAGGAGTATTTATGCTGAGAAAGCCGAAATGCCCGCCCTTAACCAATGGAATTGGATATTCATCAGTATAATTGAGCGTAAATAATTGCCGGAACAAGTCTTGAATCTCAATGCTGAATCGTCCGTTATTCACCTGAATTTTTACTTTATAATTCTGAGCATCAAGAATGAATGACGAATCACCTGTTTTAGCAACGCCATTTCGATAAAATACCCATCCTGAATTGTCGTTTGCGCCTATCGTTAGCAAATATCCCTTTTCCAAAACCGGGTCAGAATAGGATTTAATTTCGGATACAGTTTCATTGCTGGTAAGGAAAAAGCTGAAATTCGGACATTCTTCCTCGAAAGGCAGGATTTCGATATTTAACTCGATTTTGAAATCTGTCGAACCGATTGGTTGAGATAACATCATACCGGCAAAATTATTTTGCTCGAAACTCTTTGAAAAAGGCTCAGTGGAATTATTTATCCAGATTTCGTCGTGCAGCCAGAGATCACGTTCATATTTCGCCGAATTTTTGTCGTCGTTTTCAATGCCGATAATCTTAAAACGCCGCTTTTCCAGCCCTACAACATCAGTTTTCGTGATTGTCAATGGACTTATCACGTCGAGTCTGTCAATCTCACCTCTAAAATATCCGCTAAGAACAAATATGCTGATAGCAAGCATAGCAAAAAGAACTGAGTAAATCATATATCTGTATGAATAAATCTTGGTCAGTAAGCGATTAATCGGCGTATTCTGTCGGGCGGAAACCCAATCGCCTCTAAGATACTTTTTCAGGTCACTTGCCAGATTCTCTGAATTTTCGTAGCGGTCACCTTGTTTTTTCGACAAGCATTTCAAGATGATTGCCTCAAGGTCGGGTGAAATCGATGAATTATACCTTCTCGGTCTCGAAGGTGTGTTATTCAGTACCTTGACGAGAATCTGCATTCCGGTTTCACCTTCAAACGGTGCTTTGCCGGTTATCAACTCATATAAAGTCGCACCAAGCGAGTAAACATCACTGCGAGAATCCAGCATGTCCTGCATACCTCGGGCCTGCTCGGGTGGCATATAAGGCGGTGTTCCAAGAGTTACGCCAGATTGAGTTATCTTGATGTCCGATTTAATGTCCTTTGCCAGCCCGAAGTCAACAATCATCGGCTCACCCGTGTGCTTATCCAGAAGAATGTTGCTTGGCTTTATATCCCGATGAATAATTCCTCGTTGATTTGCATAATGAATGCCTTTTGCAGACTTTATAATTAGTCGTACCGCGTGGTTTACAGGCAGCGGTTTGTGTTTTATCAACTGCGAAAGAGATTCACCTTCGACAAATGCCATTGTGAAAAAGAGCCAGCGTGTGTTTATTGCAGCACCTTCAGCATCGATTGTACCGATGTCATAAACCGCAACAATATTCGGATGCTGCAGCCTTGAAATATGGTCAATCTCCTGCTTAAATCGATTAATTCTGTCAACATGCTGATTATCATCTTCGTTCGACATGACCTTAAGCGCGACAATACGGCTGTGCATTTCTTCGTGCCTTGCCTTGTAAACTACACCGTTTGGACTGCGCGAGATTTCTTTGAGCAAATAATATTTACCGAGTTTATGTAACTTTTCGGTTTTATCCTGCTCTGCTGACTCGGCTACATACGGTGGTTGATGTTCCGGTAACTCATCTGCTTTCTCCAATCCTGGATTCTCAATAAGAGTTTTTGTGGATTGAACGTCGGGTTGCAAAGTTTTCGAGGTTTTATCGCCGCTATCGCTGACTAATGAAGAAAGCGTATATTCTGTCTTGGTAACCTTAACATCTTTTTTCAATGATGTTGATTCTTCTGTGTTTGCATTCTCAGCATCTTCAACGCCCTCAGCATCTTTCGCATTGAGGATATTATTTTGATTCGTAGATTCATTATCGTCTGCATTCATATTCATCAAATTCCATAACTTACTGTAATATAGTCATTTTACACGTAATATGTTTGCTAATATCTGCTTTGGCTGACAATTAAACAATAAACATCATATCATACAAAATTTAAATACTTATCCATCACCTTCAATTGTGTAGAGAAAATATCCAAACCATGTCATTCCCGTGAAAACGGGAATCCAATCTATCAAAGTGTAAAGTTCTGGATTCCCAATCAAGTTGGGATTGACATCGAGGGCTCTTTGTCATTGTGAGTAAGGATAATGTCGGAATTGCTGGCTGAATTATGTTTTTGGGACTGCAGAGAGACATCGTTCGAGATTTTTCAATATGTCCGTTGGATTTTGATACCTGTTTTCCTTCTTTTTCCGAAGCGCTTTCTCAACCACTTTCCAAATATCTTTATTCAAGTCATCAACGATTTCAGTCAAAGGTTTCGGCTGTGCATTTTGGATTAACTCGACGAATTCCCAGATACCATCAGCATCGAACGGCGGATTCCCACTAATCATATGATATAAAGTTGCACCAAGCGAATAAATGTCGGCACGCTGGTCAGCACTTCGCGCATCTATCGTCTGTTCCGGTGCCATGTAATGCAGAGTTCCAATGCCTTCGCCACGCTGCGTAATTGATGCGGCACCTGCAGTTTCCTTAATTTTCTTCGCAAGTCCGAGGTCTAAAAGCTTTACGACACCCTGAGGTGTGATGAGAATGTTGTCCGGCTTGATGTCGCGATGAATAATATTCAGGCTGTACGAATATTCCAACGCTCTGGCAACCTGAACCGCTACTTTTAACGCACCACGCGGGGAAAGCCTGCCTCGAAGGTCTAAAATCTCCTGCAATCCATGCCCTTCGACAAGTTCCATAACCAGATAATAGGTATCCTTATATTCGCCAAAATCCAGCACCTGCACAATATTCGGGTGAATCAGCTCTTGACCCGTCTCAAATTCACGCTTGAATCGCTGAACCTGGTCTTCTTCCATCGCAGCACTTTTACTCATTATCTTCATGGCAGTCCAAATCTCGTTCTCCTCGTCCCATGCCTTGTACACAGCACCCATGCCCCCTTCACCAATTTTTTCAACAATCTTGTACTGCTTGATATTCTTGCCCATCAATGGGTCGGAGTAATTGTCCCTTTCAACCTCAAGCTTTTTAACGGTAAATTCGCTTTTATTCACTTCTTCCTGCTCGCCCAAACTAAACTCAAGCCGAGTATTCCCTATGCGGATAATATCACCGACATCAATGTTCTGCTTTGAAACCTTCGAACCGTTAAGATATGTGCCGTTTTTTGAACCGAGATCTGTCAGGTAGTATTTTTGGTTTTCTTTGGATATTGAACAATGACGTCTGGAAAGAACCGGCTCTTCCAGAACAATGTTGCACGTAAGTTCTCTGCCGATAATTGTCCTGACCTGGGCAAGTGAATACTCAGCACCCATTTTGTCGCCTGTCAAAACTCGCAGATTTGCTCGTTTGCTTACCATTGTATAACTTTACTCCAAAGCATTCCCTGTGCATATATTCTAAATCAAGTTTACAATACAGACCCTAGGTCAAATAACTCCTGTGTCATAGTGCCAATATTGCTGAAGCAAAGCAGGTTTACCTGCCTGACTTGCCTGCCCATTCTCGAATCACCCGCAATATTGTTACAACTACCGCTGCCATCCATATAATATAAGTTATAATCAGCAATATATCAATATCGTTGTGTTTTTTATTGCTGAATATCAAATCAGATGCAATCTTCTCTCTTCGGATAAGATTGTACGTTCCCGTGTTGTTAAGCTCTTTGCCAGCGCATATGTTTAGGGAATTTGCAATTATATTGCGATTCACCTCGTAACGTTCACCAAAGTCAAGTCGTTGAATATTCTGCAAGTTTGTAACGATTAAATTCTTATTACTGTTGTGCATCATCAGCGACACGGGCTTATTTTTGATATTTTCGAATTGAATATCGTCACATGCGGTAAGAAGTGAACGCCAGCCTGAATCCTTTGATTTTAGCGAGTAGAACTCAATTGCTGCATAGATTTTCTCGTTTATCGAATCTGAAGCACCCCAAGGCGCATAAATTGCATAATCAGCCTGACAGCATAAATTGTTGTTATCAGAAATATAATTATCCAAACCCTTGTATTTGAACCTGCCGATGAATATTTCCAGATTGAGTTCTCCAAGATAATGCGCAATCGGTGATGCAACTTTCTGCGTAAATAAACTCGCGATGTTATCGATTTTCGGCAATTCCGGCAAAATTATTAATGCTGCTGTTCCTTTGTTTATCAGACTAAATATTACTTCACTGGTTTTAGAATCAAGTTCGCCCAGAGTTTCCGGCATAATCAGCAACAAATCCTTAGAATAATCGACGCTTTTAATGATAGCGTCAATGTTCGGAGCATAAACAACCTCGAAACATTCTTCCTCTATTAGAAACTGAATTTCAAAATTATTGAAATATTCCATACCAATCGGATAAACACGTCTCCGTGAATTGCCGATGGTCGAAAAACTGATAGCAATATTCTCAAATTCCACTAGCTGATTCAGTCTTGGTCGACATTCAATCTTCTGAATATCCCCAGAAACACCACTTCTTCCAAGCTTATAAGCAAGCGAATCCAAATCACCAACGGTACTTCTGATGTAACCCATGTTTACGCAAAGTTCGTTGCCCGATGAGTTATAAAGAACTGAGCCAGTCCAATTTGATGCTGAAGTCGGTGTCCAGATTACGCGATTTTTCGAGAGTCTTGCGAGTTTATCGAAAAATATGCTAAACCTATGAACATCAACAATATCAGGCGAAAATGTTACAGACATTGTCGGTGCTTGATTAATTAAGGCGTCTGATGGAGTTGTCAGCTTATTCTCTGATAAATCGAAGGAGTAAAAGCCGATAAACCACGACAAAATACCTGAAAGTATTAGAAACACAAGCAGTACAAAAAACATACTCTTTATCGCGACAATTCTCTTGATTCTGAATTTCGAGGGAACTTCGCCAGGCATCCAACCGCTGTTCTTGAACACGCTCAGCGAAATCGCAATCAACATTAAAATGAACAGAATCATGAAAAAGAACGGACTGAGCAGAAAATTGCTGAATCCAATCGCATACATGAACGTAAACGGGTTAAAACCTACGTTTGTTTTGTAAATCACCTGCTGAATACCCAAATAATAGTTTCCCCAATACGGGAAAGAACTCGCAAGATGCCAGAATATAAAGGTTATCATCAACGAAATTATTATCGGCACAGCTGAAGATGAAAAAAAGAATGACCAAAAAAAGCCGATACTGGTGAAAAAACCGATGAATATCAGAAGACTGATGCCTGTAGCAAAAACATCAAAAAACGCTAGCGAAATCAGATGCGTCCAGACACCAACAAAAACAAATGCTGAAAACACCGGAACCCAAACAACAAGAATCCTGCTGATGTAAATACTTGCAATTATCTGGGTATTTCGCACGGGCATGGCAAGTAGCTCTTCGATTATGCCAACTTTTCGAATCCTTGCGGTTCTTATCGCACCGTAAAACACAGAAATACATGCCACTAACAGCAGCAACCATCGATAACAGGTGCTCTGAAATGTCTCAAAAAAATATATGTTATTGCTTGTGTAATCCCGTATTGAATAGAATATCTCACCGATAACAACAGAAATTACAAAGTAATAACTGATTTTGCGAATGATACCCTTGAAATCCATCAGTACAAGAATCCATAGTTTGCGCATCACATCGCCCTAATATCCACAATATTTGCTTGAATAATCCACATTATACATAAAATGTTGCAATCATTTCCTGCATAAATCCGTAATTAATGTTATATTATATCCGATTCTGTATATTAACAACAGTTTTGTATTTAACTTAGTAATCAATTACTACAAAAACACTTACAACCATGAATTCAAAAGCTGGTTACATTTTAGTTGGCACCTTCATCAAACCTGTTTCGCAGACAAACGCTGTTATAAAAGACGGTGCAATCGCTGTGGGTTCGCGCACTGGTACAATTCGTGATTGTGGCACTTTGGCAGAAGTTAAGCGAAAATACAGCACATGGGAGGAAATACATCTTGAAGATTCGGTGATTCTACCAGCATTTGCCGACGCACACACCCATCTACCGCAGTTTTCGATTCGTCGAAGCGGAAAAGCACGTTTGTACGATTGGCTCGAGGGTATTGTTTTCCCTGAGGAAATGCGTTTCAAGGATGTAAATTATGCATCGCAGGTTACATATTCGTTTTTCAAGGATATGTTAAAGAACGGCACATTATCGGCGATGATTTTCATGAGTCCGTTTTTCGAGACGATTTCATCGATTTCTCAGCTTGCGGAAAAACATAGTTTTATCGATTTTCATGCTGGTCCAATACTGATGAACACAAATTTACCGGAAAACTTCGACACTGATACTGAAACGATAATTGAAAATATCGAGGAAACCGCGGTTTGGCTGAAACACCGTTTTGCCGTATCACCCCGATATGCCCCGTTATGCGATGCTAAACTTTTTTGTGAACTTGGAAGGATTTCTGCTGAGTATAATTTGTACATACAGGCGCATATTGCTGAACTACCGGACGAATTTGAAAAAGCAAAACAAAATTTTCCTGATGTGAAATATTATTCCGAAATTTACGAGGATACTGGTTTACTCACAGATAAAACCGTGCTTGGACATTGTATTTACCTTGACGATGAGGATTACAAGGCAATCGCGGAGGCTAAATCGCTGGTGGCGCATTTACCACTTGCTAACGAAGCCTTGGGCAGTGGACGTATGCCACTTGAAAAACTTCGAGAATTCGGCGTGAACTGGGCTTTGGGCACAGATGTTGGCGCATCACCAACTTTATCCATGCTCGCTGTGATGCAGAGCTTTGTTCGCAGTCACAAAAATATCACGCAGGC
>JAIOTL010000144.1 GCA_021106775.1 Planctomycetota bacterium
CAATTAATAGTCGAATATTGTCAGCATTATCAAGCATTGCAAGAAGCTCAAGAATTGCCATATGCGTAAACTTTGCGATTTGAGAATCAGAAGACTAGAACAATTTTGTCGACTTGAACAGTTCCGCTTTAGAATTTCTATCAATTTCCTTCAAATCCCAGATTGCGCCTAAAATACTGTTAAAATGAAGCCAAAGATTTCGTTCATCAAAAGCATTTTCTACATTCACAGCAATTTTCTTATCAAAAATTAACTTGTAAAAAGAACTTCTCCATGTATCTGCACCAGGCGCGACATCAGCATTTTGTGCAATTTCAAAGAGATAAGGCTTCACAAAATACTTCTTCCGCATTTTGCTGAAGATTTCAAAATTATATGCATCTAATCTGCTCTTTACGAAACCTTCATTGACTGAATTCATTTTTGAGTAAATCTGTAATAAATTCTCAAATAATTCAGCCTTTGCAGATGATTCTTCAGCTTTTAGAATCGGAGGTAATTTCTCGTCTGGGTCAGGCGAATCCGTCTCATCAGTTGGTGCATTTGTGTTCAAACTATTACTTTTTCGGTATTTTTCAATATCTGTCCTACCTTGCTGAACCGCTCCGGATAAAATCTTATACCCAATTGTTTCGCTTATGTTATTCCTGAGCCAGTTTTCAAGCAAAGTTACAAGCTTATCACGTCTGGGCAATTTGATAACTTCGATTAAGGATTCGAATAATTTCTTGGTGTCAGATTGATTCTTTTCGCTAACCGCCTTTGCGAACATCGGAACAAACCAGTCATACCATTGCGGTCGAATTCGATTTTGCGCAAGTGCCCAGATTATTATTTCCTGTTGTTTTACATTCTCAATATCTGAAAACAACTTAATCTGAGTTTTCATCGATGCTGGCGAATAAATGCTTACAGTATTGTTGAAATTTGTACTACCTGTTTTACTCAGTAAATCGTCCTTACTTTCGCTCGTATATTTCTCGAGCCAGAATTTAAGCTGATAATAATGTGGGAAATACTGCACATACTCTCGAATCTCTTTCACATCACTTATTCTGCCTGTCACCTCGTCATAATGCTTGCTGAATATTGTTTTTAACGCCTCATCACCTCCCGAAGCCAAAATTCTGTGAGCGAGTTTGCGATGGTCTACATCAACACCCTTAATTTTCAGATAATCCACCAAAATCGGGTACAATTCCGGCGATGCGAAATTGGATGCGAATGAAAGTGCTAGTTCGTCAAATTCAAGGTTCTCAGCAAGGATTCGATCTAGTCCAAGCGTAAATGCCGGCTCATTTTGAAGCAGTTGCGCAAATTTCTTTTTATGTTTTTCAGATTTCGCAAGAAGATTGATAATATCCTTATCACCCTTGATAAATGCTTCAATCCCTCGCAAAATCTCAGATTCAAGATTTTCTGGAGGTATTACGCCATTTTCGATAACAGGTTCAGATGTTTCCTTGGGTGGTATACTCAAAACCAATATTATTACTACGATTAGCACAAGTACAAAAACGCCTGCAATTATCATATTTCTATTCATATTTACCTCAGAAGTTTGGCATTTCTTAACAAAAACTGTGCCAATTTTATTCCTTTACGATAATTTTACAACCCTGAACGAGCAAACCTTCAGCCTGATTGATTCTTTTATTAAAACGATGCTTTTTACAAAATCGGAAACTTCGTTATCAGACGGGTGGGTAAACCCACGCAATTGTAACAGTGGGATGTATTCTTTACAAAAACATGCATAAGGGACATAAAGAAAAGCAGGTTTACCTGCCTTCCTTTGCTTTTTCCTCAAGTTCCTTTTGTTTTGCCAGGTTTTCGCGGATTTCCTTGAAAGCTTCCTTAATTTTCGCGATGCCTTCTTTATCGCCCACGATGTAACAAACGCCGTTGTGTACCGCGATAACCTTCTCACCTAGTGCGAAGTATTTGGCAAGGTCAGCGTGTTTCTGCGATAGCGTCAAATATTCTTCGCTGAGATAAACCAAAAGCACGATTTTGTCAGGTTTTTCAATGAAATCCTCAAGGTTATAACTCGCATCTAGCCACCATTCATCAGTTTTTGCGAATTTTTTCGTACCGACGATTTTTGTATTAGCTTCAGCGTTTTCCGATTGTGCTTCCCGCATACGTCTGAGCTCTTCAGAGGATTTTGTTGCATCTTTGCCGGTAACACCTCCTGAACCGAGTTTTTCAGCTTTTTGTGCTGGCTTTGCTGGTAATTTCGCTTTTTCAAGTGGTTTTAGAGTATCGTCTGCTTTTTTTCGTGCTTTATCATTAGATTCATTTTCAGGTCTTCCTTGAGAATCCTTATCATCTCCAAGTTTACCTTCGGTTCTGCCACCGCCACCACTCGGATTGTTGCGGAAACCACGACCGTTTGAAGGTGAAGGATTACCCTTGCCCCAGTTTGATGAATTTGCACCGGGTTTTGCATCTCTGCTTGGTGAACCATCTCGCGCAATCATTGAAGTGTAGGAAGTTACAATTCCGAAACGTTTTCCGAGTCTGATGATTTCTTTCCTGAATTCTTCGTTGTGTCCGTAAAGCCTTTGCTGGTCAACCAGAAAACCGATTCTTCGTACCGCCCAAAGTCTTGGTAAAAACTCCGCTGATGTGTCAGTTTTAGCGAAAGTCTGCTCAACCTCGAAAGTCTTGGATTTACCTGCAACAGTGCCTGCCAACGTGATTTTCGCTTTCCCATCACCTGCATATCTTCCGAAAACTGTAAGCTGCATCCCCTTAAAAATATCAGGCATCGTCCGAGGTAGAAACCGGTAAGCCTTTACGCCGTCGAAATTCAACGAAAGTGAACCAAGCACAGGATTCGAAATTTTATTGAAAAACGAGGATACAACTTCCTCGATATTTTCCTTAGGCTTGACATAATCGCGTGTTCCGTGAGAGTTTTCGGCAATGCTGTCCAGCAGGAATGTGTTTACGTTGTAACCTACGCCGAAAGTGAAAATTCGCACATCATTTTTGTTGTTCGTGGCAGTGTTTTTCACAATCTGCCCAACATTTGTAACGCCCGATGTCGGCTGACCGTCGGTGAGGAAAACAATCATCTTAACTCTACCTTCTTCCTTTTCACCGATTGTGCTTAGTGCCCGGTTCAACGCATCATTGATATTTGTTCCGCCCATCGCATAAAGTTCGTCAGTAAATTTTACTGCAGAGTTGATATTTCCTTCATTCGCATCAAGCATAATCTCTTTGTACGTCTCAATTCCGCTGTTAAACGTGATAATATTGAACTTATCCTTTGCTTTAAGGTTTTTGAGACAGTATTTCAGCGCGTTTTTCGCCTGTCCGATTTTATTGTCCGTATTCATCGAGCCTGAAATATCAAGAGCAAAAACAATATCCTTGGGCAGAATTTCTTCCTCCTTAAACTTTGTCTTCGGCGTAACCATGAGCATGAAATACCCGTCCTCCTGACCATCCGCATATGTGAGCAGGTTCATCGCGAAATCCTTGTTGCTGTACGCATAATAAAGTTCAAAATCCTTGTCAGACACGATGTTTTTCGCTTCAAATGTGATTGTTGCGGAATTTTCATCGGTTTTCATCGTTTTAATTTCGTGTGAAGGCGAATAAATCGAGCGTATGGGCACGGTTGTTTTCAGATTCACCGTGAGTTTCAAGTCTTCAATCTTGGAATCTGAAAACCTTGCTGTGTTCATTGGATACTCAAATTCAACAAGCTCATTCTCACTTTTTAGAAGCTGTGTGTATTTTATCTCGATTGGCGTGTCTTTTTTGGGAAGTAGTGGGTAAACCGTTGCTTTGAAGCTCTTTTTGTTGATGTATTCGAGCAAACCAGCGTTTTTATTTTTGCGTATTAAATCCGTGTAAATCTTTGCTGCTTCACCTTTCTCGACTATCTCACCCTTAATCTCCTTGCCATCAATTGTCATTTTGAACTCATTGATTGATGCATTCTCGGGCAGCGCAAAAACATAGGTTCCGCTGAGATTGTACTCGTTAGGGTTGAAAAACACTTGCTTCACGGTCGTAATGGCGACCTGGTCCTTTATTTCAACCGAAACTATGTGACTCTTTATCTGCACGCCCCAGTTTTTCACCTTCGGAAGCTCCTTACCCTCTGGAGCGTCCTTTTGGACGGAATCAGAAATAATTTCCTGCGATAATGCAAGCCCTGCAAGGCAAAATACTATCATTAAACTCAAAATCAATCTTTTCATCAATTCCTCCGTATTTATCATTAATCGTTAATATTTTGACGACAACTACGAACTTTTGTTTCAGATTTTGTTGTGCAAAAAAACAGTAATCATTAAAAATCGGAAGTTGAAACGCAATTCGATTTTGTTATGCTTTTCTGATGCAAAAATAAAAACCGGGGTTTGACATGAGCGAAGAAAAAATTCTCACAGAACCTGCTGAACTTCAATGGAAAGAGGGTTTTCCTGAATCACTGAGGGAAAAGCAGCTTATTGAGAAAACTGATAAAATTCCAAAAATCGGACGTTCACTTGGAAATGTCTGGATAATCTTTCTGCGAGAATTCAGGTCATATTTCGCATCACCCATTGCGTATATCGTGATGACTGTATTCTTGGTGGTGATTGGCTGGATAACTCTGAGCGGAGGACTGTCTTTCGGTGATTTCCAAGGTGATTTCTTCGAGCGAGGCAGAAATGATCTTGAACCAATGTTCAAGGCGTTGCCGTGGCTTTTTCTGTTTTTTGTGCCTGCAATTGCGATGCGTCTTTGGGCGGAGGAAAAACAGGTCGGTTCGTTCGAGATTCTCATGACAATGCCGATGAACACCACAGAGATTTTACTTGGCAAATTCTTTGGCGCATGGGCGTTTACAGCACTTATGCTTGTTGCGACGTTCCCGTTTCCGATAATACTGTCATTTCTGGGTGAGCCTGATTTCGGTCAGATTGTCGCGTCATATATCGGTGGTATTTTTCTTGCAGGTGCTTTTTTATCAATCGGCACGTTTGTTTCGAGTTTAACTCGCGACCAGATTATCGCATTTATTTCGGGAATCTTTATTTCCGGTTTCTTCGTGCTGCTCGGTTCTGAAGCTACGCTTGAATTTCTAACAAAAATTGACCATACACTTGCGAGAATCGCAGGCAGAGTCGCACTTTCCGAGCGTTTTGATTCAATCGCCAAAGGCATACTCGATCTTGGCGACATGTTTTATTACATATTGTTCATCGGGTTCTTTGTATACCTGACGATAATTTCACTTAAATTTAAGAGATTATAAACAAGGGGATAACAATCATGAACGAGGATACGCTGATTATCTTCTTTTTCGCTTACTTTGCACATATTTTAATCACGCTTTACTTTGCATACTATAAGAAGCATGAACTGTATTTCGGATTGAGTCTCGGTTTTTTGCCGATTCTCGGTCCTGTGATTTTATATTTCACCGAAAGTACACGATTGCTGCATGGTTCCGGCAAAGAGAGATTCACCGCAAAATACAACTTCTGGATTTTTGGTCTGCAGATACTGCTTGTAATCGGGGTATCCGTTATTTTTCTCATGTTTTTTGAACGTGGAGCATCAAGAATCGATTTAACTAAGGACAAACGGTATTCTCTGGACGATACAACCAAGAACCTGTTGAATGAACTGGTCAAAACGAACAAGCAGTTCAAAGTAACGTATTATTTCAGTCCTACTGAGTTGCGTCCGAGAAGGCTTCAGCTTATGCCGAAGGAAATTGAGGATTTGCTGAAGGAATTTCGCGAGGTTGCACCCAGAAACTTCTTATTCGAGATGATTGAAGTACCACAGAAAAACCTTAAGGAAAGTGGAGAAGAGGAAGAGAAAAAAGAAGGACTGGGCAGTTTGCGTGAAAAAGAAGACAAAGATAAAAAAGAGCTTTCCAAGGATGCAAGTGAAGAAGAAAAAGCGGCATTTGAAATACGGAAATTCCTGAAGGAAGAGAGCATTGATGATATTAAGGAATTGACTTATGAGGGTGACAAGAAAACATACCAGGCATTTTATTCAGCATTTTACGTAACCTACGGCTCGAAAAAACCCATTAAGTTCGACAAAGTATATATTTCGGAAGAGAAGCAGAAAAGTGGAGCATCGATTTATGCTCAAGCGAATGTTTTACTGACGAAATCGTTGCGTCAGCTTATCACAGAACCGATTGTAGTGGGTTATCTCATTGGACATGACGAAAAACATTTTGGTGATGACCCTACACAACTTTTAAGAAAAAGACTCCGAGATGATGAAGGTTTTGAGAATAAACCTGTTGACCTCAAGCACGGCAGTATTCCGGTTCCTGTTGAAATCGATATTCTCGTTATGATAGCAACGCCTGAAGTTCTCGGCGAAAGAGAGCAGTTTCAGATTGACCAATTTATTATGCGCGGCGGAAAAATCCTTTTTATCACTTCACCGCTCATCCCACCAGCATCTACACAAATGAGGCAGTTCATGCCTGTTTGGTCAAATGGTGATGAATCGTGGACAAAATTTATCAATAAATACGGTTTTCTTGTTGAGACCGATGAAGTTGTGTTTGACGAAGAATGTTTCGTTGCAGAAGGTCAAAGCGGTGACATTGCTTTTCGATTTGCACCCAATATCAGCGGTGATAGACTGACAAGACATCCGGCATGTGCAGGAATCAAGGAAGTTTACCTACTTTACAATAATGTGATTAAACAGAATCCTGAAACTTTGCATCCTGAAGCGGAGTTTAATCCAATTTATAATTCAAGCAATAAGGCATGGTCGGTAACACTTGATATGACAATCAGGCAAGACCCGTTGAATCAGCTTAATTCCGGCACCCTAACCAATCTGATGAACAATCCACCGATAAAACGAGATATTTTCACGCTGGCAGCATCAATTGACGGTAAATTCAAATCACAATTTAATCAAGGTAAAACACCGAAATTCGTTGACCAGGAAGGCAACATTCTTTCTGCACCTGCATACGAGGAAAAACGGAAAAACGAACCTGTTCTCAGTACATCATCGGATACAAGAATAATTGTTTCCGGAAACTCTATCGGGTATCTCCTGCTTTCAGGCAGTTGGGACACTGAGAAAACCATTGTGAAAATGATAAATTATCTCGCATATGGCGCGGATTACCTCAAGATTGAGCAGAAAACAGCGACGTTTTCACCGCTTAAACCTGCTTCTATCGATGAAAAAACCTTAATCCGGTTTATCGCCATTGGAGCAATGCCAATATTACTCATAGTTCTGGGTTTCTTCCTGCTGATATACCGAATTCAGTCGCGATATTATGACCAGGCTGTTTTCGAGCTTAGGAAAAAGAGAAAATTTAAGGTTGATTCGGATAAAAATGAGTAAATGTAAGCTCTACACGGCTTTTCCGTGTTAAAAAATAAACTTTTGAGATAACAGAAAAATAGAGGCAAAAATGAAAGCGAATCTTGTCCTTGCAGTATTATTGCTTCTTTTGGCAACAATATACTTTGCAACAGAGACTGAATTTAAAATCTCCGAGGAAACTTCGGAAGCGTTTAACCCGTTGATACCCGGCTTCGACGAATCATTGGTTACACGAATCCAAATTACTTTGGGCAACCAGAGCATAAATATTAAAAAGAATCCCGGATTCACTGCTAGCGGTTTACCGGGCAAATGGCTGATTATGAATGCACAATATCATCCTGCAAGACCTGATGTTGTCGAACAAATGCTGAGTCATTTAGCAGACCTGAAGAAAGGTTTTGAAAGCTCTAATGAAGCTGAAGTTTACAAAGATTTCGGGGTTGATGAATATAACGCACTCAAAGTCGAACTCTTCAAAACTGTTTCTGAAATTGATGAAAAAACGAAAACAATCGATGAAAAGGAACAGCCTTACTTTTCACTTTTAATCGGAAATTCGTCGGAAACCCAGAATATAGGCGGCGTATTCGAAAGATTTATCCGCGTCGGGAAATTTGATGACAGCACAAAGCTTACCGATAATGTCGACCAAAATAATGAAATTCCAAAGTTCAAATACAACAAAGATATTCGAAGAGTTAAAAAAGTTAATCTCGAAATAATCAGTGCGGACATTAACAAATGGATTAAGCTTGAAGTGTTCAAGCTCAACGATGTTTTCACCAATGTTGATGATTTTCAGTGTATAAACATCATTAACAACGATGATTATAATAAATCAATATACTTGGCGAAAATTGAGACTGAAGAACCTGCTGTGAACGGTACTGTGAGAAAATCGAAGCAATGGCAGTTCTATAAAAATCACGTTAATGCTGTGAAACTCGATTATATGAAGTCCAATGAGAAGGCGGATAACAATTCTGTCAGAAATTTTCTCTACGAAATCAAGGCTTTCAGAGCAAAAAGTTATCTGAATCTCTCACCGTTCCAAAAAACCGAATCAGGTGATATTAAATACTCACAAGAACTCGACGGTAGAGTTTTGATTAAAGGTGAGCTGCATAAATTCATCACACCGAGGGTAAAAAAAGACCTCAAAACTCTGGAACAGGCAATCAACAGCTATGAAGGGCTTTTGCTTAACACACCTCTTAATCAATCCGACAAAAGAAAAGAATATGAATTTTATCTTAAGCAATATCGGTATAAGAAATCAATCCTCGAAGACAGCAGAATTTTGAAGTTTTACATTTATGAAGAAAATATGACCATTGAAAATGCTGAAGATTTGAAAAAAACGATTGAAGAATCTGGAAAACCCGTTGCCGATATCGCCACACAGGCAAAAATCAGCCCAACTTTACTTCAGCAAATGATTAACGGTCAATCCAAAATCCAACCTGATGTCATTGAAAAAATACGCTCAGAATTTCCATATATGTTTCATAGTTACTGGATGGTGCTAAGCTCAAGCAGATTCGAGAATCAGGGATATTTATTATACTGGCAGTACACAATTTCACACGACCAGATTCAGAAACTTTCACCCGAACGAAAAATCCTGGAAATTCCTAAACCTGCTGAGGATAACCAAACTCAACCAAGCGATGATGAAAATTCTGATACTGAAACCACACCAGATGACGAGATTGTTCCAGAAGATGAGAACAAGACTGTTGAGCCAAAAGATAAAATTGAACCCAAAATCGTCAAAGCACCTGAATTACCGAGAGTTAAAATCATCACGAATTTTGGAGACATAATCGTTGAATTGTACGAAGACGATGCGCCAAACACCGTGGCAAATTTCATCAGTTTGTGTGAAAAAGGATTTTACGACAATATTTTCTTCCACAGAATCTTCAAGGATTATGCAATTCACGTTGGATGCCCGTTTGCAAAGGATAAAATCACTTACCGTGCGGGAACTGGCGATGCTGGCTATAAATTCCGGGACGAAATCAAAGATAACAAACGTCTGTTCGACAAACCAGGACTTCTGGCGATGGATAATGTGCAAAAGCCGAATTCAAGCGGCTCGAAATTTTTAATTACAATTGACGCTAAACCTGACTGGAACAAACGTTTCACAATATTTGGTGAAGTCATTGAAGGTATGGACATCGTCAAGAAGATTAACGCACTGCCTACAATCCAGAATCCTTCGCTTGGGTTATTACACTCCCCTGTTGACGATGTTTTTATAAAAAACGTTGAAATCCTGCAGTTACGCGAACATGAGTACAAAGTTGTGAAAATCGAAGACGAATAATAGGATTTTTTCGGCCATGGTTAACACGGAATGATTTACATATCATATAATGGTTAATGTGTCATTCCGAGCAACGAATGCAACCACTTTGTCATTCCTGCGAAAGCAGGAATCCAGAATTTTCGAGTCTTACCATTCTGAGTGAAGCGAAGAATCCAGAGTTTTCTTTTCCTTTAATTATCCAACTATTGTACCGAATGTGATAAATACTGGATTCCCAATCAAGTTGGGAATGACAACTTCTCAAGTATTATGTCCTTGCCCACTATGTCTATGTCCATAATCCCATGGAATTCAGCTTGATGAAGAGATTGCCGTCAATACGAGTGTTCGAGGAAATTTTCAGATACCCGATTCTGTTAGCATGGACATAAGCGTTCATCCGCTGCATATGCACCTGAAGTTTACGAAGGAATGCAATCCTGAGCTTTGGCGTGAGTTCAATCTTAAGCTTTTCATCGAATTCAATGCTTGCAAGCGAAATATCATGCGAATCTTCCGGAAGCTCCAGTTCTTTTTCAGACAACACATGAAAAACGAATATGCGTTGTCGTCTGCTTTTCAGGAAATTCAAGAACTTGAACCAGCTTTGTTCTTCCTGGAAATCGGAAATTAAGAGGCTCAGCGAGGAACCACCGTTTGCACCATATGCGAATTTCAACGATTTTGAATGACGTTCAGCCTTGATGATGCATGTGTTTTCGAGTGCTGTCATGTATCCAAGAATCTGTTTCCGGCTGTTGAACGTTTGAAGTTCGTTCTCTTTCAAGCAAGGCATAGGCAGCAATCGAACAGTGTCGCCAGTATTCAAGCCGACGTATCCCAGCGCAGAGGCGAGTTTCAGCGCGTTTGACATTTTCATCGGGTCAGCGGTCATTGATGCACTTCTGTCCAGAATAACTGTGATTTTCAACGCCCCACTGCTCTTGTGCCTCTTGATATACAACTGATTGAGCCGACTGTAAACGTTCCAGTCAAGCAAACGCATATCATCGCCGGGGATATAACTTCTATAATCCTCAAATTCAATACCGCTGCCAATATTCTGCGCCTGCCTGTCTCCAAAGCCTGAATACGCGGAATCATACGAATACCGATAATTCTTCAAGCATGTAAACATGCTTTCCTTTTGACCCATATTGCTGACCTCATGAACTTAACTCAGTTGCCTGCAAAAGTATACAATACAGTCAATAGGTCAAACAACTCTTAAGTCCTACAAACAATAGTGTAAGTAAAAGAACTAAACAATTTCAATGCTTTGTCGATTTATCTCTTGAATACAATGGATTGCGCATGAAAATTCTTCGAAAAGCGTTGAGTAAACCGGGTTTATGGCTGCTGGTGTCCTTTTTCGTCGTCGGCATACTTCCACGCTGCACCTCATTTTTCGAATCATCCAAACAGGCTTCACTGTTCCCTGCATCAACACTTCTGAATATACTTCCAGATTCTGGCAATTCGGTTCTCGACAAACTAAGACATGAAAACATCCATCTAAAAACGGAATTAATTCAGCAAAAGAAGATGCTCGCTGAATATAAACAACTGATTTCACAGGTAAAACTGCTAACATCCACAATTGCGGATGATGTGCTTTACGAAATCATACCGGCGAAGGTTTTAATGGGTTTTGACCTTTCAGAATGGCGCTATTCAATCGCTGTGAACAAAGGTGCAAGCCATAAAGTTAAAATCGGATATCCCGTTACTGTTGGAAACGTGCTTGTCGGGCGGGTTATTGCTGTTGGAATCAGCACATGCCGAGTACAACTAATTGTCGACCCGGGCTTTCCTGGAGTAAAAACAGTCATTGAAAAGCAGGGATTTTCGAGTGCAAATGCAGGCACAAGCACGATTTCTCATGGAATGCTCAAGGGTTCAGCTCGAAAAGCATACATGCTCTCGCTTCTGCACATTCCGCACACCGATGCTGTTGTCAAGGGTGACAAAGCGTTTGTATCAAACCAGTCGTTTATGTTCCCGGGCGGGTTGTTTATTGGCAGCATTGAGAATGTCAGGCGTGAAGGAGACCCAAAATTTTATAGAATTGATGTCAAGCCAGCGATTAATCCGAAAAGCATTGAAAATGTCCAGATTTTGACGTACAAACATAAAGACCTTATTCCTCCGACATCAATTGCAGAATCAGTACATGCAGAATGATGCTGACAGTAAAAACACCGAAAAGTTTGAGTATTTATTTACAGTTACCTGTACAATATTTAGTATATCTTGAATTGGATCAAAATTTCTGAACATTACCTAATGCATCAAGGATTATCGAACTTTTTGCTTTTAATAACATTGACAATAGGAACTTTGAGTTAATTGACCTATTAATTATGATGTGGAAAAAAGCATCAAGGATGAGCAGGAGATTTCATGCCAAGAGCAATTAATCCTGAAGAAGACGTACTTGATTTCGTTGACCCTTTCGAGGTTTTCAACGCGGGACCGTTATACCCCTTTGATTATTGCTGGCTTTCAGGGATGAAACAGGGTTTGATACTCGAAGTTCAAATGGAGCTGATTCACCGAAACAGAAACCTTGTCGTTGTTGACAGAAGCCCATTAGGCGTTGACCCGAACGCTTCATTATCGAGGTGTTATCTGGCGTTTGGCAATCCTTACGATAAAGTAACGGTCTTCAATTTCTTTGAAAACGATATATGCCGGGGTGTTCCGCTTGATTATTTCTCGCGAATAACCGTTACACGAAGAATCGACCAAGTTTACAAGGAAAACTGCTGGATATCCGGAACATATCTAACAATGGCAGCAGAAGCCTGGCGAAAACAATATCACAGAGGAATTGCCGCATTAACAATGAAAATCCTCGAAACACCTGACAAGCTTGATTTAATTGACTTGCTTGATAAATATGCGCTCTGGCTCATTCCTTTACTTCATTTTAACAACAACTTGAATTTGCGTAGAAGTACTATATTCGATGACAACAAGGATTTTATTAGCTTTTGGCGTGAACTTCTAAGCGATTTCATGATTCTGTCAACGGTTAATCGAACGACTTTTTGTGTCTTGTCAAGCATAGAGGAGATATTTTTTAAAAACACGTATCTGGGTAAAAAGGAGATGATAGTAAACAATACTGAGCTGTACGTTTTCAAGCCTTTCCTCAAGAAAGTTTCAATCGGCATTTTCATCGTTGCCCTTATCGCCTGGAGTTTTACTGTTGATGCGGGAAGCAAAACTTCAATTTATGGTGTGATTTTGTGCAGCTTGATAACTCTCATACCGCTATGTATTTTCGTTGCGAATTTCATGTTCTGGATGTTTTTCACCTTAGGTATTAAATCACTCATGAAACTAGTTCCACCAAAATGGTTAGTACCAATTAAAAAAATCCCGGGTTACTTAAAATAACTACATTAAGAGGTGTTATGACTCACATTTCAAAGTTTCTTTTGTGCATTGTTGTTTTTTCATTGTTTTTTATGTCCTGCAACAGGGATGATGACAAAAACGTTGTGGTTGTTTACATTGCCCTTGATATGGACCTGTCAAAACCGATTATTGCGGACTTCGAGAGAAAAACAGGCATCAAAGTTTTGGCGAAATACGATGATGAAATGTCAAAAACAACCGGGCTTGTAAACTCGATTTTAAGCATGAAAAACAATCAGAAAGCCGATGTTTTCTGGAACAACGAGATTGTTCAGACTATCAGACTCAAACTTGCTGGTTTAACCGATTCTTGCACACCCGAAAACGCAAAGGACATCCCCGCAGAATTTAAGGATACGGACGGTCATTGGTTCGGGTTCGCAGCACGTTCGCGAGTGATTTTGCTAAACAAGAAGCGTTTCGCGGAAAAATTTCCCGATGCTGAATATCCTTCATGTTTCACCGATTTATTCGATGAAAAATGGGGTAAGGAAGCAGCATATGCGAAACCGTTGTTCGGCACGACAGCAACCCATTTTGCAGCGATTTTCACAAAACTTGGTGAAAAAAAAGCGGTTGAAAAATTCAAAGAATTAAAAAACTCGAAAATCGCAATAAAAACAAGCAACGGTCAGACAATGCAAGAAGTCCGTAATGGACAAATATGCTGGTCCTGGACAGATACAGACGATGCCGAAAAAGCCCTTGCCGAAAAAGGTAACGAGCTTGAAATGATTTACGCTTCTGCCTGGGTCAAAGATTCAGGTGCGCTTGTACTTCCAAATGCAATTAGCCTGTTAAAAAACGCACCACACAAAGATGCTGCCGTTAAGTTTATTAATTTTATTCTCTCAAAAGAAGTCGAGAAAATGCTCGCAGATGCAGCGGGAAAGCAGATTCCGTTGAAGCCGGGTATTAAGGTCGAAGGTTTCGGCAATCTAAATGATATTAAGGAGAAAGCAAAAATTTTCGACATCAGCTTTGAAAATGTAGGTAAACAATGGGATAATTCACGCAAATACCTCGAAGCTATCTTTAATTGATTGATTATTTGATATATGGAGTAAATTCTTGTACAAAGACTGGATACAAAATAATGTTTCTTTTTTTATTAAATCTGTTAAGTTAGTATGAATTTTAATATTTCATGAACTTAAGGGGTGTAGTTCATATGAATGACTTTTCAAAATTTGCCATGATTGCGACAAAAATCAGACAGGATATTGTTCGTATGACGACAATCGCACAAAGCGGACATCCTGGTGGTTCTCTGTCAGCAACGGATATCCTTACTGTTCTTTTTTTCAATTTCCTTAATCACAAACCTGAAGACCCTAAATGGGAAGCACGTGACAGAATGATTTATTCAAAAGGTCACGTTACACCGCTGATTTACTCGATTTTGGCACGTTCAGGATATTTCGACCCAAAAGAACTCAGCACATTCAGACAATTGCACAGTCGACTTCAAGGACATCCGAGTAAAAAGGATGGATTGCCCGGTATAGAATCTTCGGGTGGTTCGTTGGGACAGAATCTGTCTGTTGCAGTTGGTATTGCCCTTGGATTACGTGAAAGAGTTCGGCATAAGTTTCAAGAAAGTACTTATGTTCCGAAAGTTTACGCAATTTGTGGCGATGGCGAGTTGCAGGAGGGTAATATCTGGGAAGGCGTAATGGCAGCAGCACATTATAAGCTAGACAACCTGATTGCTTTCGTTGATAAGAACAACCTGCAAATCGACGGAAGAACAAAAGATGTCATGAATGTTGACCCGATTCCTGAAAAATTTACCGCATTCAACTGGCATGTTCTTGAAATGGATGGGCATGATTTCGCAGATATTATTAAAACACTTGAGAAAACAAAGCAATTGCGAGATAAGCCGATTGCAATCATCGCCCACACCGTCAAAGGCAAGGGTGTAAGTTTTATGGAGGATAAAGCGGGTTGGCATGGCAGACCACCGTCATTGGAACTCGCGATGACAGCTTTGCGAGAACTTGGTGCTGAGGAAACGCTTGATATTGATTCACAGCAATTTCAACCTATTACCTTAACCAACGGCAGGTAAACCTGCTTTTACTCGCGATATTGATAATAGGACTCATGAGTTAATTGACCTATTGAAAGTGTTGTAAACTTAAACCATCAAGGATGGGCATGTAAACATGCTTTTCTTTGATAACACTGGCATTAGGAATCAAATGTTACTTGACCTATTGACAGTGATGAAAACTTAAACCATCAAGGATGGGAGGTAAACGTGGGTTTTACAAATGATTACGAACTTAAATCGACAAAAGTTGGCTACGGTGAAGGTTTACGCGAGCTTGGAAGCTTAGACAAGCGAATTATTGCTATTGGCGGAGATATTACCGGTTCAACTTCTGTAAATATATTCAGCGAAGCATTTCCCGAACGCTTTTATTCGCTTGGGATTGCAGAGCAAAACATGGCAACAGTTGCCACAGGCTTGGCATTGACCGGCTTTGTGCCATTTTACACGACTTATGGTGTTTTTGCTACCGGCAGATGCTGGGAACAAATCCGCACAACAATCTGTTACAACGATGCAAACGTCAAAATCGGCGTAGCTCACGGCGGAGTTTCAGTTGGTCCTGATGGAGCAACGCATCAGGCACTTGAAGATGTCGCAATTTTGCGCACATTACCGCGTATGAAAGTTGTTGTCCCTTGTGATGCTATTGAAACGCACAAAGCAACTGTTGCAGTCGGTCAGATTGCCGGTCCTGCAGCAGTTCGGTTCGGAAGAGCTGCTGTCCCTGTTTTAACAAAAGATGAAACACCGTTTGTTTTCGGCAAAGGTTACATATTCCGCGAAGATGGAACAGATGTTGCAATTATCGCCAACGGTCCAATGGTTTGGATGGGTTTGGAAGCAATGAAAAATCTAAGAGCACAAGGTATCAAGGCACGACTCATCAATCTGCATACGGTTAAGCCCATTGATAAGGACATTATTATCAAAGCTGCTCAGGACTGCAATGCAATTGTTACTGCTGAAGAGCACCAGATAATGGGTGGCATGGGTTCTGCGGTTGCTGAAGTTCTTGCTGAAAATCATCCAACCAATATGCGATTCGTAGGAATTCAGGACAGGTTCGGCGAATCTGGAAAACCCCATGAACTCTGGGCAGAATTCAACATTCATCATCATGATATTGAAAATGCTGTTATAAATGTTCTCAACGCTAAAAAAATCTCGACATAATTCTGATTGACGCTTTACGCTTTACATTGTTGAACAATAATAAAACATATTCTCATAAATTTGGCATATGTTTTGGGTTTAATGTGCTTGACTTTGTTAGAACAAGGTGATTAAATGCTCAGATTAAAATTTGCATGATATATAATCGAGCTATATTTTTCGCATGCAGATTTTCTGTTTTTCTTTTCAACATCACAATAGGGCATGTAACTCTTGAGTCCTATTGACAATGACATGTTGGTAGGACAGGCATCTTGCCTGTCGATGAAATAGGGTCGCTCGGATTGACAGGCAGGATGCTTGTTCTACTCAAACAAATTATCCAAGAAAATTTTGGATTTCATAAGTTGCAACTTAAGGAGTGATGAAATGACTGAGGAAGAAAA
>JAIOTL010000179.1 GCA_021106775.1 Planctomycetota bacterium
GAAATACGAGTTTGGTTGCATACTTCGGCACCGGATAATTTAGGGTATAAATCCTGGAATCACCAGGAAGTTCCAAACCTATTACTTCGCTTAACTTATTTGCTGTCGTGGAGTATTCGTTACAATACAACTCAAGTTTCAAATCGAATAAATCTCGTTGGCTAATGAGAATTCCATATGACAACGTAATCTGGCTGTCATTAACAACCATATCCACCGACTTTGTACACCTATCGGTCAAAAAATACACCCCAAAAACAGGCACCTCGACCTTCTTACCGTCTGTGGGACTGTTACCTTCGGTTTTATCGTCTGCAAAACTAATTACAGAAACAAGCATTAACAAAGCAAGGATAGGCAGGAAATTTTTCATTATGCACCAAAAAACATTACAGGTAAACCTGTTTTTACTCACAGCATTGACAATAGGAGAAAGAGTTACATGCCCTATTGACAGTATTGTAAAATAAAAGCAGAAAGCCTGCAATAATATGAAGAATATCTGGAAGCTTTAACGTCAATCTTATATTGTAACGAGTAAATGTGTTTTCTGTTTGTTTTTCCATGCTGGGGAATTTTTATGTTGATTATCATTCTCGGCGCGATTGTTTCATACCTTCTCGGCGCAATCCCTTTTGGGCTTTTAATCGGGTTCATGAAGGGTGTTGATATTCGAAAAGCTGGTTCAAAAAACATCGGTGCGACAAATCTAGGGCGAGTTCTCGGCGGGATAAAGTGGTTTTTATATGCTTTTGTTCTGGATTTCGCCAAAGGTGTTGCAGCACCGTTGCTTTTCAGTCTAGTTGTGAAAGAAATTGTTACTCCAAGCACAGAAACACTCGCATATTTAATCGAAAATCCTGAGTATTGCATGGTGGTTTATTCATTGTTTGCAATTTTGGGACATATTTTCCCGCTTTATCTGAAGTTTAAGGGTGGAAAAGGTGTTGCGACGGGTGCTGGTATTATTGTTGTTCTCGCGCCAATGGCTTTTAGTATTTGCATGCTTGCTTTCGTATTAGTTTTTGCATTAACACGCATGGTCTCGATAGGTTCTATCATTGCATCATACGTACTTGTTATAGGTCAGATTGCCTTAAATTTCGAAAATGCTTTTGACGCTCAACTTCCAATAACTTTGTTTTGCATTATCGCAATGCTTCTAATCAATTTACGGCATCGAACCAACATTATTAACATACTTAATGGTTCAGAAGTGAAGGTCAACCTTCGAAAGATGAAGCCGGAAGTTACTGAGCAAAAGGTTTCAGAGCATCCTAAAAGTCAGGATAAAGTCGAGGATGAGTCGGAATAACATCCAGTTTTATGAAAACGTTTTACACATGTCAAACACCCCTTGACAAACCAGATTTATATGATATTGTTACTCGATTCATGCCATTTTATTCGGCATAATCAAAGTTCATCGACTCACGGAGGTCAAATGCCCGGTACAGACTATAGTAGTAAGAACATAATAGAATTATTTCAGGCTGAGAACAATTCTATTTCAGATTGGCACAGTATCCGCAGACAAATTTCGTCTCAGCAGGGCGGAATTAAGCAGATTAAGACAATTACTCAGAATCTTCGAAGCAAATCAACAAACGATGACATGCTGAAATACGGTATCGCACTTTGGATGCAGGGTAAAAGTTTCCCCGCTTCGGATGAACTTGAAAAATTGAAATCAATTTCCTCACCATTAACAAACCAAATTCATTATTTCCTGGCGCTTGCTTTATTTCAGATAGGTGACGTCGAAAATGCGATTAATAATCTTGAAGAAATTGAAGATTCCGAAAATGATAAATGGGTCAAGCTTTCTAAGGTTGAAATTCTTCTTGAGTCTGACGAAATCGAAAAAGCCCGTACAATTATTGAATCACTTAAGAAGCTTGAGAACGATGCTCATTTTAATTACTTGAAAGGTTATCTGAACGATAAACAGGGAAATAGCTCAATAGCAATAACTTTTTATGAAAAAGCTCTCGAAATTGATGATATGCACTCAGGCGCACTTTTCCGGCTTGCATATTTTGCTGATTTATACGGCAACGATGAACTTGCTCTCAAGTATTACGAAAAGCTCATGGACATTGTGCCAATGCATTATAACGCACTTATTAATTTTGGAATCCTTTACGAGGATTTTGAAGAATTTGATAAAGCTGCAGAGTGTTTTCAGGCAGCATTGAATATTAAGCCTAATGACAAAAGAGTTCAGCTTTACCTGAAGGATATCAAGGCTTCCCACGAAATGTATTACGACGAGGAAAGGGAAAAGGAAGAAGACAAACGCCTTGCAATCCTCCGCACGCCGATTACCGATTTCGAACTCACCGTGCGTTCCCGCAATTGCCTCACACGCATGAATATTCGCTCACTTGGCGATTTGGTTACAAAATCTGAACCCGAGCTTCTTTCATTTAAAAATTTCGGCGAGACATCGCTGACGGAAATCAAACACATACTCGCTTCGCGCGGTCTGTCCCTTGGTATGTCATCTGATGCTAAGCAAATCTCAAAACCTGAAGACAAGCTTTCAAAGAAGGAGAAGGAACGTCTGCTTCAGAAATCAATCAGCGAACTTAATTTCTCGGTCAGAATTCGCAAAGTTCTCGAACGAAAAAACATCAGGACAATCGGCGAACTCGTCAATCACAAGGAATCGGAATTTACACTTTCAAAGAACTTCGGCAAACACTCGCTTTCCGAGCTTAAACAAAAACTCGCTGAACTTGGTCTGTCGCTTGCGGAAAATTAATTTTAATACTCGATAATACATAGAATTAATTAAACTTAGAAAATCCTTTTGTGAATAATCATGGAAATCAAAAGAGGAATTGGAGTTTCTGAAGGAATTGTCATTGCGCCCGTTCATGTACTTGAGCCGAGCGAATTCCCCGTTACGCGCAGAAGGATAAAACCATCGGAAATCGACGGCGAAATCATAAAGCTTGAAAAAGCGAAGGAAATCAGCGAAAAAGAGCTTCGGGACATTAAACGCTCAATCGAAGAGCAAAGCGACAGCGAACATATCGCGATGATTTTTGAAGGGCATATTGCCATTCTTAATGATAATCTGCTTTTTGACGAAATGTCGGACAAAATTCTATCAATCCTTTTCACCGCCGAGTTTGCTGTCAACAGAGTCTTCAGAAGATACAAACTGCTTCTGCTTGACATGGAAGACCCGACTTTTCGCACGAAAGCCGCGGATTTCACCGACAGCGAGCGCCGACTGCTGAAAAATCTCATTGGCAAAGC
>JAIOTL010000064.1 GCA_021106775.1 Planctomycetota bacterium
ATCTGTCCATAAAAAAAAGAGACCAAAATTAAATCCTTGGTCTCTTCGATTGTCATTTAATCTTCCACGACAATACTTTCGATATCTGCAAATATTAATCGCTCTCCTGGTTTCAGAATCTGCTTTTCATGATTCTTAAGCTGACACCATTTCTTCTTCTCCCATCGATACGTTCCATTTACCCCTTGCGGAATAATATATGTCTCGCATCCTGTACGCTCAATCGTCGCGTGATTATTACTCACCATACTCGAACCGATTTCCTCTCGTCCAATGTTAATCGATGCTCTATCAAGCCTTATCGATGGACCACCGCTAATCACAAGCTTCAACGATGGAAGAACCTTTAAGCATGTTGGACAACGAAACTTCGACGAGTCATTGACAAACGGTGCACCGCATTCATTGCATTGATGAATTTTGTTAAACGCATCCAGCAATGTGTCAAGCCATTCCTGCATATACGGACGCTTTGACGGATTATCTGACAATGCTCTGCGAAGCAATCTTCTTAATTCAGGATTCAATATGTTTTCGCTGAAACCCGACTTTTCTCCGTCACCAAAGTCAATGTCGTCAATATCTTCCTCGTAATCTAACGCGAGCTTACGAACAATATACTCAGGAAATCGCATTAGCAACAACTCATGCATAATTAGACCCGCAGAATAAAGGTCGGATAAAATATTCGGATATACCTTAGCTTTTGTTTTGCAGCTTTGTCGCAATTCAGGTGCAATGTATAACAAATTCCCAACCATTCTCGGTTTGGGTGCTTGAGCAGAGTGATAATTGTCCAGGTCGATGAAATACAACCTGTAAACCTTTCTGAAATTATCTACGATGAAATTGTTCGTGTGAATGTCACCGTGAGCTATTCCTCTCTCGTGCAACAAACACAAGCCATGCGCCAAAGTAATTGCCATCACAACATTGTCCGAGAATGTCCCAGTTGGCTTCTCCAAGTATTCATCCAGCGGGATACCAAACGCGAACGAAGAGCAATAACCTAAATCTCGTTTGTTTTTGTAAAATTCGGTCGGTGCTTTGAAGATCGACGAAACTGTCCCAAGTTTTCTGTCAACCAGGTATTTTATGCGTTTTTCGGTTTCCCGACTATCGAATTTCTCGTGAAAAACTTTGAGAACGTTGAAGCCTGGGGATGTTTTGACCTTGTACGTTGTCCCTTCACCTCCACGCCCAATGAAATCAGTAACTATCCCAGAATAACCAGTTTTTGTCCTGATTTTGTGTCCGATGTTAATCATATTATCCTCGTTATTTTGTTTTGTGTAGAATTAAGCCAATGCAGCTACTACGACAATGAAAAGCAGAATCTGCAGCAGAACCCAGAAGATATTTCGTTGTTTTATGTGTGTTCGAATGAATTCAGCAGTTAATTCGCCGAAGGACTTTTTCCTTCTCGACTCTTCACTAGCTTCCAATAGTTTCCTTTGGGTAGCATGTTTTCTGTCAGATTCAGTTAGAAACACGCCAATCTCCTCCAGATACTTGAGCTGGCGTTTTGTTGGATATATACGCATCTTTCCTCCTTTCAAAAAAAAAGGAAACACCTTGCGAGTGCTCCCCTTTGTGAATATAAAATTATGTTACCTTGTGCGTCTTACTTTACTCAGAGCTTCGGTAGCATTGATACCAGATGCCATTGTTGCTGACATTGTCTCACCAACAGCAGCTAAGAATTGTCGTAACTCCTTGCCATTGCTGCATTTATAATAATGTTGAGACGTTGAAGCGAGTTTTTTCAACAGTTTTACGTCTGCATTGCTTCCATAAGCAACAGTTACAAGATCTGCCTGCTGTTTTATCTTATCTGCGACACCATAAGGCAGGTTTCCGACATTATGACAACCGTCCGAAAAGCAGATGACAACAGGACGCAGATATTGAATGCCTTCTTCTTGTGCTTTCTCACCTGTCTGTAACGTTCTCAGAGCAGTCTCAAGACCCGTAGTGATGTTTGTACCAAGATAAGGCTGGATCCTCTTTACATGACCATCTAAGCCTTTTGCTTGCTGCAATGGATGTGTAATGTCAGTTTGCTCCGAGAAATCTACGACAGAAACATAGAATCCGTCTTTGTTCTCGGGTCTTGCCAACTCTCGTACAAGCTCTTGACTGGCTTCCGTCGCCTGAATTGCTTTTTCCCCTGTCATACTGCTGGATTTATCGCGAACGAGGACGACAATCTGGCGTACATTAAGGCATATCCAGTTGGGTCGTCGAATGCCAGGACCCAAAAGATTGCTGATGTTTATCGGTCTTTTCTTATTGAAATTTTGCTTTTCAGTCATATTACCTCCAAGTAAAAACGTGAATTTGAAAACGATATTGCTAAATTTGAGTCAGAATTTTCGGAATGTTCGTAGAAATTTGCTCAATATCCTCGGTCGAAGGACTGCTGGTGATAGGAAACATAAATCCCTTAGCGGATCTACAGAGTTTGTACAATGTCGGAGTCGGTTTACAGATTAAGCACAATGTAATTCCCATTCTTTCCACTTCAGCACCTAATTCTTTTGCAGATATGCCTGATTTTGATGGTTTTGTTTCCGATGTGAGAAAAACTATCACCGCAGACATTGTGTTTGCAGGATTAGTTGCCCATGGGACAATGCGAAACAGGTTTTCAATGCCGTCAAGATGCGTTTCATGCGGATCACCACCGCCTTCGAACGTTATCTGACGGATATCATCAAGCGTCTGTTGGGGTGAATCGCCGTCAGTGTGCAGAATAATGTCTTCGCTGTAGTCTAAGTCACCGTGGGACTGCATCCAACATCGAATATCAGCGAATTCCTGCTCGATTACTTCGAAAATCTGCTTACAACAGCTATAAATTCCCTGCTGAAACTGCTCCGAAGAACCCGTTCTGTCGATGCAAAGACCCAAATTCAAGGTTTTTGTGCTTGAATCTAGAGTTTCATCGTTTTGCTGCGACATTTCCTTGTTGTCAATTGATTCTGAATTGTTTTCGGTCAGTACAGCATCATTTGTACGGACATCTGATGCATCAATACACGTTTCATCGTTGTTTTTCTTTTCACTCAAGGCAGTTTTGAGTGGTTTCGTCGAGATTGTAGTAAATTGCCAGCCACATTGCGGGCATAATTCTTCATACTCCCGCACTTCTGCCATACAGGACGGACATATCTTCATAAGCATCTTCTCCTCCTTTCGTTGAAGCTTTGATTTTATGAGTGTTTGCGATTGCTATGACCGGAAAGGTCTGAAATATAAGCAATCCAGCAGCGGAGATTCTGCTGCACCTTATTATAACAATATTCATGATCATTCATTCGATAAAATAATCATAAATGATTGTTGATATAGTAAAGGTCGGAAATATATTTTCTGTAAGATTTTATTGCTGCTGAAGCTAATGCAGTATCAAAAAAATACAAAAGTATTAATAAAACTTGATTTCGCTTGTAACCTTGATTAATATTCAATGCAAGAATTACTCGATCACAATATGATGACGAACGACATGAACAACACCCGCGTCCTGAACCGAAACAACAAAACCGAGAAAACCCTATGGTCAGCCTGTGAGAATGAAATTGATGCTTGTTATACGGAAGCACTAACCGATAACGTAAATATCTTGAACCATATAAGCTGAAGTTTAGTAAGGGGATGAACAGATGAGACTACGAGCACTTACAATCACGAACTTCGCCAGCATTGGGGAACCGGGAATCACAATACCAATTGATGATATCGTGGTGCTCATCGGTCCGAACAATAGTGGAAAATCATCAGTACTTGATGCCTATGAAGCATTTTCCAGTACAGGTTCTTCTTTACCTCTCCGGTCTTTCCGGGATGAGGACCCAACCAAGACGGTCTCAATAAGAGGAGTGTTTACTGATCTTACAGATGAGGACAGAAAAACACTCGGGATCAAGTGGGAGTATGATGATCCCGACTTTGGAAAGGTCGTTAAGGTTAAGTGGGAATGGTCAGTACCGGATGAAAATGCTCAGAAGTTTTCTTGGAATGACAATGACAGCAAGTGGGTAGCTGGTGGTATGGGCGGGTGGAACACTCTGATAACCAGCAGGATTCCTGTTCCGCTTCGGGTAAGACCAACTGACGATCCTGATCAGACTGAAAAACAGATTATCCAGATATTAACAGCCGCAGTCAAGACTGCTCTAAAAAGGGACTCAAAGAAGACAAAAAGCGTTCTCAATGAATTACAAACACTTGCTGATGAGTTCGCCAAAGATGCTCAAAAGGATCTGGATAATGCATGTAGTCGAATAACGAAGAAGCTGAATGATATTTTTCCTGATCACAAAGTCTCGCTTCATCATTCAGTGGAAAAGATCGATCCTGAAAAGATTATTGAATCCGGCAGTCATGTGTGCATAGAAGAGCCGGGAAAGATTCCTGTGCGTTTAAGTCATCAGGGTGCTGGAATGCGCAGGACATTCTTGTGGTCTGCTCTTGGGTCTCTTGCCGAGATTGGCCTCGCAAAACAAGGTAAGAAGAAGATAGATGCTGAGAGGCAGAGAATTCTTCTCATTGAGGAGCCAGAATCATTTCTTCATCCACCGATTATCCGTGCAGCCCGAGATGCTTTGTACGACCTTGCAGTCATTGCTGAATGGCAAGTTCTCACTTGCACTCATTCTCCTATCTTTGTTGATGTGTCGAAACCTCACACCACAATCATGCGAGTGGAGAAGAAGACCACCGGATTGCCAAGAATATTCAGCACAGAAGATGTAGGTTTCTCTGACGAAGAGCGAACAAAATTACGGATGATTCGCTCCTGTCATCCGACCGTTAGTGAATTCTTTTTCGCTGATCACGTCTTTCTTGTGGAGGGAGAAACCGAGCAAGTAGTACTGTTTCATTTTCTAGCAGATACACCCCCACAGGATGGCAAGTGGTACCATGTGGTCAATTGCATGGGCAAAGCCAATCTAACGTTGTTTGCACGTATACTGAACCAATTTGGGACATCCTATACCATTGTACACGATGCGGATTCTCCCATGTGTCGTCGACAACAAAACTGGGTAAAAAACGGAATGTGGACGTTGAACAAGAGTATTGCAGAAGTTGTATCAAATAGGAAGGCTGAATTCCCTCCTTGTAGTCTTATTGCACACATTCCCGATTTTGAACGTTTCTATTTTAGTGAAAAGCTTACACGAGATAAACCATTCCATGCGATGACGAAGTTATCTTCACCAGACTACAAAAAAACGAAAGAATATAAGCTGTTGAAAAACTTCGCTGAGAGCGTGCTGTCCGGTGAACATCCTGGCTGTTACAGCGATTACAAAGATCTGACGGTTCATTTCAAAGCTTGGCGTGAAAATGAAAACCCATCCCCTGTGGAGGAGTGGGAAATCGAGAAACATGAGTGATACTCAACAAGAACAGTGATACTTTCGATTACAGCTTCGGACATTTTATAAGATGTGGGAAGCAATGTTTGTTGAATAACGAATTGAGAATACGCCAACGGAGTTTTTATAAGATCACTTGCCCTGCATGGCGGTGTTCTTGTTCTTCATCAAATTCCGATAAGCCTTTCAGGATTGAATGCTTATAGCATTAGCATTGACTTCGGTGTTTTCTCTGCTGTGATTTCTATAACGAAAGTTAATATGATGTATTTGCCGATGTTTATGAAATCACTTTATTGTCGTGCAACGTTTGCAACGATATTGCATATTAAATAGCCGTATTTTTCTATCAACACTCCAATATATAGAGATGTTACTATTTTACAGAAATAATGCACAAAAATATCAGTTCAGATAACTTTTACACTGTGCAACACTCGCAACACTTTATAATTCCATTGTTTATAAGTAGTATGAGCTATTTCACAAGTTATAATATATATATACATAAATACTATAAAAATGAAAATGTTTATGTAGGTTAGCAATATTTTTGTGTTATAACTTTAAGTATTTAACAATGCAATGAAGATTATAAACAAAGAATATTCAAGAAGGAGTGGTTATGAAGTCGCAAATTGTTGGAATTATTCTGTTTTCTTTCATTCTTGTGTTTGTCATTTCTTTTGGCAATCCGCCTGTAATCAAGAAAAGTTCAGCATCAGTATCGTATCCAAAGATGGCTGAATATGAGGAATTGACTTCTGTACTTGGCACTGCATATTATGTTCAGCCGAATGGAAATGATTCAAATACTGGAACAGGAACTGGTAATGGGGAAGCATGGGCAACTTTAGTGTACGCTGTTTCACAGGTTGCTCCCGGAGATGTTGTTTACGTCAAAGTCGGAACATACACTGAGCAGGTGACTGTTACGAACACTGAATCAGGTGAAGCTGGTCTTCCGATACAATTTATTGCAGACGCTGATGGTTCTGTTTTCGGCACTTCTGGTGATGTAACCATTGATGGAACCACATACTGCATTTATATGAATGGTGGAGATTACTGGACTTTCAAGGATTTCAAACTTACTGGCTGTACAGATCATGGCGTGTATGCGCTTGGAGATTCTCACCATAATACGTTTGAAGGATTGGAAATAATTGGCATCGGCACAGGTGGTACTTTTGCTGCTATTTACCTTTATGGCACTAGTTCTTCCGTAAATACAAGGTATACAGATATAATAAATTGTGATATTACAGGTGATACATTCGGCATTTATCTTTATAATTATTCCGATTATTGCGAAATTTCAGAGAATACAATTGCAGGATTTACAACTGCTGGAATTTATATTTCAAATTATTGTGATAGTTGCGAAATTTCGAAGTGTAAAATTAGTAATTCCACAAACACTGCTTATGGCATTTACGTTGAAGATTCTGATTCCTGCAGCTTTGAAAACAATTTTGTTTACGGAGATTTTACAACTGCTGCGATATATGATGAGGATAATGTAAGTATATTGTGGAATTTTAACTCTGTTCTCAATAATGAATCTGATGCTGGTAACAATAACTACGGTTACCACGGGAAGCGTGGAACATCGAAAGTTGTTTCATCCTTTCGAAACAATATTGTTGAAGTGAGTGATACAAGCAGTTGTTACGTCATGTATATTGAAGGCACAGGCAGTAATTGGCTTCCTACGAATCTTGATAATAATCTTTATAACGGAGGGAGTTCAGTTGGATTTTATAATAATGCAAGTTGCACGTTTACCGAATGGAAGAGTGAAACTGGAAAAGACACAAACTCACTGAACAGCGATCCACAATATACAAACTCTACTAATTTGTATTTACAACCTGATTCTCCATGTCTTGGCAAAGGAACAACAATTACTGATGTTACTGAAGATATTGATGGTGATGAGCGTAATACTGACGGACATCCTTGCATTGGTGCTGACGAAATGCAAACTTTGGAAGTTGACGGCACAGTTACAATCGATTGGGATTTAACGATTGGTAATATAACTGTTGAATCAGGTGGTGTGTTAACAATTTCTGATGGTGCGAATATTGAATCTGGTGATGTGGATGTAGAAAGTGGAGGGACAATAACCTTTGATGGCACAAGTTCGGAAGTATTTTTATCCTCAAGTGGGCATTTTAATGTTCAAAGCGGCTCAACTGCTAACATCAAAGGCAAAGTTACGATAAGGGCAAAACGGGGCACAATAAGTTCAATTCTAAATGGTGAAGGCGAAGCTGGTGCAAATGGTTCAGGAGCTGGTACAGATATTGATACAACTTCCGAATATTCACCAAGTGGTGCTGGGCATGGTGGAACCGGCGGAGCAGGAATCGGAACAAGCGGTGGAAGCAGTTACGGTGATATTATTGACCCGTTTGAAATTGGTAGTAAAGGTGGGGATGTTAAAACCAGTGAAACCGTTAATGCAACAGGTGGTGCAGGTGGTGCTGCACTTAGACTATTTATTTCTGGAACTTTAACGATAAGTTCAGCCATTGACATGGATGGAACTGATGGTGAAACCTTCGAACCAAAATCAAGCTGGTCATCTGGTGGCGGTTCTGGCGGAAGTGTATTTATTTCTGCTGGCATAATTACAGGCAATGGTGCAATATCTGCTGACGGTGGTGATGCTCCTGCTGCTGATATTCAAGGTGGAGGCGGTGCAGGCGGTAGAATCACGATTTATTCGGGAAAAGAATCAAGCTGGACTTCGACAGTTTCAGTTACAGGAGGTTCCGGATTAAATAGCGGGAGTAATGGAACATATCTGAAACATCAGGTAGAAAAAGACAATGGCATTTGCCTTAACTGTGGAGTTTCATCTTCTACAAAAGATTCTGCTTTTTCATCAATCGAGTCCTCAAATCAGACTAATAGCTGGATTCATACAAGTGCAACCGGCGGATTAGGCATTGAGCAAAGACTAATTGGTCTTTCTGGACCCGGACCGAATGCAGGTGTATCAATTTACTACAACAGCAATGAAGCATCGACAATTCCATCGAGTTTACGGGTTCTTGGTGTAGGCTGGAATCATACTTTTAATCAGTATTTAATTGTTAATGATGATGAGCAAGGTGACAGAGATACTGTCAGCTGGCACCGTCCATGCGGTCAGCGTTTTACGTTTTGGGATGTTGATGGTGACGAAACACAGGATTATTCATGCATTCCGGTTTACGGTTTGAATAGCGATGCTATCTACGATTCTACACTAACTGGGGGTAGTGCTACAATCATAGCTACTTCAGGAGATATTCCGGGCAGAGACTATGAAGGATGGAAAATGATTACGCGATTCAAGACTTACTATTTTAAGGATTTTGCATCAATAAGCGGTCAATCGGTCGCTTTGCTAGATACAATCGTTGATAATTATGACCGTCGAATAACCCTTGAATATACAAGCAATCAGTTAACCTACGTGCAGGATTCTCTTGATCAGAGCAATGATAATACAAACTGGAGAAGAATTTATTTTACGTACACAGATGACGTAATTACAAAGTTTGATGCAAAATACTGGGTTAGCTCTGGGACGCAAATCACAGGAAAAGAACGTAATATTGCATACAATGACAGTGATTTATTAGAAACTGCAGGAGTTTCTACTACGGATTGGCATTGGAAATATACTTATGACGGAAACAATATCACAAAAAGAGATTTATGGAATGACTCAGAATCAACTGGATATTACATCGAATATGCGTACACAAGCTCACGAGTTACATCTTCCAAAGTTGGAGGTGAAGATATATATATGCAGTATTCTTATACTGATGCAACAGGTAAAGTTGAGATTGACGGTAGAAGATATGATGACAGCAATCGGCAGGAATGGTTCC
>JAIOTL010000062.1 GCA_021106775.1 Planctomycetota bacterium
AAAGGAGTACTAATATGAAAAAGGCTGGCATTTTTGCTATCGCAGCAATGCTATTGGTTGCCTTTATGTCAACTGCAAATGCGCAAGAGACTGCACCAATATCTGTTTCACAGGTTCATGCGGATGGCTTTCAGTGGGGTTATGTCGGAGCGAATATTGGCATCGGTATGACCGACCCGATTCGCAATTCTGATACAACGTCAGTGATGATTGCAAAAGGAGTTATTGGCTTTGGTTCTGACCTTGACTGGGTTGGCAACGAAATCTTCGTTGAAAATATTACCTTTTCAGATGATGTTGGCGGCGAGATTTATACTCAATCTGTCATAAACCTTGGGTTTAATATTATTGTTGAGCTTATGTCCAACCAGAAGCTTGATAAAATCGGCAATATAAACTACACAGGTCTTGGTGTTTCGTTCTTTGCCGGCGGTTATTTGCAGATGTTCTCGGCAGATTATGACGCATCAGGTATAAGGTCGGTTGATGACCAACCTTTCTGGGCAAACGGCGGTCTAATTATCAATTATCCACTGCCTATCGAGCAAATCAAAGACTGGTTCTCATTCGATGCTTTTTTCGAGTTTGCTGTACCTGTTTTCATGATGAGTGAAGACGAAGGATTGGATGATTTAACCTATATTAATTTTGTCGGTGAAAGTACGCTCATATTCGGTTTTATGCTGCACTTCACACCGAATTTCCTCGCTACACAGCCTGACAGAAGGTGGCACGTTTATGCTGGTGTAACAATCAACATGCTAAGCGGCGAAGACGATAACGCAGTTGCATTACCACAAATTATGGTTATGCACTTCGGTTTCCATTACGGCTGGTAAAATATTTTCATATTCAAGAAGGCGGAGTCTGTTTTGATTCCGTCTTTTTTCGTTGAAAACCTTTACAATTCAAGCACATAATTATAAGATTGTATTTTTGACATGGAGATACCATGAACAATTCGAAAACTATCATTGCTGACGAACAAAAACTTAATGATGCCATCGAGCGAATCACAGAACAAATTATCCAAAAATCCATTGATACGAAAAACATCGCATTAATCGGTATTGTTACACGTGGTGAGATTTTGGCTCGAAGAATAAGCAAGATGCTGGAGCAAAAAGGTATAACAAGTGAATTCGGCATAATGGACATCACACTTTATCGCGACGACTTCGCACAAAAGATGCACAAAGCAATTGTCAAAGGTTCGACGATTAACTTTTCACTTGATGATAAACATGTGATACTCGTTGATGATGTTATTTTTACCGGTAGAACCGCCAGAAGCGCGATTAACCAGATATTCGATTTCGGCAGACCAAAACTTCTTGAAATAGCGGTACTTGTGGATCGCGGGCTCAGGGAAGTGCCAATTCTGGCGAATTACACAGGTTTTGAAGTGAAAACAAATGAGACTCAGAAAGTGCTTGTAAGATTAAAAGAAACCGATAACGAAGACGGCATCTTTGTCCAGGATGATTCCACACCACAAAAATAACACAACGGAATAATTGAAGAATTTTACAACTAAAAACAAATATTATATTCAAAAATTATTCTCGGTTGCCTTTGTCCTTTTTACGTTTGTTTTGCTTATCTTCCTGTAAATACCTGCGAAGCTCGGCTCGGTGCAGCACGACGTTTGTGCTAGTTGTGTATGAAATTATCTTCTTCAGCTTGCGAATCGCTTCGTTCTCAATCTGCCGAATCCTTTCACGCGTCAGCTTCATTTTCACGCCGATTTCCTGAAGCGTCATCGATTTTTCATCACCCAAGCCGTAACGCATCTTCAATATCCACCGTTCGCGCTCATCCAAAAGCGATAAAAGCATCTCAATCTCAACTTTTGTCTGCTTTCTGAACAATGCTTCCAAAGGTGTGTCCTCTTTCGACTGCACCAATTCCATAATCGAGCTGCCCTCAGAATCCTCAGGCTCCATCGGTCGATGCATCGCCTGCTTTATTCGGATTAACCAGTCAACAGTTTCAATGCTTTTTTCCAATAGCTTTGCTAATTCCTCGATGCTAGGCATTCTGCCAAACTCATCGCCAAAATCCTTTTCCTTCTGCTTGAGCTGACGAATCTGATCGTTAATGTAAGGCGGAAGTGAAAACGTGCCGTATGATTTCTGCACCGCTTTTTGAATTGCCTGTCGAATCCACCAGATGGCGTACGTTGAAAACCTGAATTTACGTTCCGGGTCGAATTTATCAACCGCTTGTAAAAGCCCGATATTTCCTTCTTCAATTAAATCCATTATCAAGATGTGCTTATTTTTGGCGGCATATCTTTGTGCAACTGCTACAACAAGACGAAGATTCGCTTCCACCAACCTGCTTCTGGCTTCCATGTCACCTTGTTTGGCTTTTGATGAAAGTTCCAGCTCTTCTTCAGGGGTCAAAAGCTTCGTCTTCTTTATCTCATTAAAATATTCTTGAAAAGCCCTGTCTATACCGATACAAACCTCACTACACGAACTGAATAAGCTCCATACTCATAAGTATACTTTTTTCGCTCAGCATTGACAATAGGAATTGAAGTTTTCATACCAGATGCAAATACTAAGCAAAAAGGCTGGTTTCATTGTAACATTAATAATGCACAATAAACGGTAGGTCAGGCATCTTGCCTGACGCTGACAGCATCATCAATTACAGGCTAGGAAGCCTGTCCTACCAACACTTAAAACTTTTGTTACAGCGTAATAGTTTCATTATCCGCAAGTGCACGATATTTGTAAAGAGCGATTAGAGTTTTGCTATCGATGATTTCGCCTTTATCCGCCAATTTATAGGCTTTTTCGAGCTTCATCGGCATCATGTGCAATTCAAATTTTTCCGTCGGGTCGAGATTCTGCCCAACTTTTTCAAGGTCCCATGCCAGATACAGAAAAAGCTCCTCCTCTGCAAAACCGGGTGCAGAAAACCATTTTGAAAACAGTTTGATTCTGCCTGCTTTGTATCCTGTTTCCTCGATAAGCTCACGTTTTGCGGTTGCCCGTGGTTTTTCGCATTTCTCGATTAAACCTGCGGGAATTTCCCAAATATATTGGCGTGCTGCGTGCCGATACTGTCTCAGCATCAGAATCTCATCGGGTGCTAAAAAAGCGAGAATGGTAACAGCACCCGGATGGGTTATTATTGAGCGATGATATTTTTCACCTGTCGGCGTTAAAAGTTCGCATTCATCCAGCCCGAATAACCCGTTGCTCCAGACTTTTTTGCGTGATAATTCCTCGGGCAATGGAAATTTCTTGGATTTCATGCTGACCTCTGTTGTTCAGAACAGATTTAGTTACTCGGACTCACTAATTTCGGTTTTGTCTTCATTGAGATTTTTATCCAATTCTTCTTCCGTATCCGCATCTTCATCATTATCGCTCTCATTACTCTCGTCATCACCCTCGTCTTCTTCACCATGCAAATCCTGTGTCAATTCTCCAAGCCGGGACACTATCCGCACTGCACCCTCAATTGACTCATCATAAAGGAATTCGATGTCAGGAAGCGTCCGAATGACAAGCTCTTTGCCGAGTTCACCTCGTAAATGCCTTTTTGCGTGCCGAAGTGCGTGCTCCGCCCGATTCTTCTCGCTTTCACCGCCCAAAACAGAAAAATACACTTTCGCAGAACTCAAATCACTTTTTAAAATCACCTTCGTCAACGTAACAAGCGATGATATTCGCGGGTCATTCAACTCAAATAGCACTTTCTGCGATAAAATCCGCAAAATCTGTTTCTGCAGACGCTCAACTCGCTTTTCGTTCGCCATAAACTTCCTTTGAAAAACCGGAAAAAGAATTAGCATACAAAAATATGCGCTGCTATTCAACGACAAACCCAAACATACGGTTGCTTATATCCGATAATATTGTATAATAGTTGGTTGTATCCTATAAGTTGTTTGAGAGTAGATTTTGTCAGATTTTTGTAAAGTTCGGAATCGAGGATTGAAAACTCCGCAGGCATAGCCAAAGCTACGTTGAGGACGTTTTGAATGATGAGAATTCGAAAATTGCGTAAAGCTGGCGGAATATACCCAAAATACTTATAGAATACAACCCGATAGCGGCAGGGAGTTACATTCGATGAAAGATTTATCTGCACTTTATGACGTCTTTTATGAGAAATACAATCTGCTTTATGCATTGTACGGCGCAGATAGACCATACCTTTCCCGTGAAGATTTCGAGAAATACGACCGCGAGATGATTCACCTTATCGAAAAAGCGAACAAAAAAGACCTGACATTAACGGAAATCGGGCGACTCAAGGAAATTGAGTATTATCTTCTCGATGATGTCAGCGAATCCTTCTACCACTAGCTATTCAAAATCTATATTTCTGCAAATGTCAGGCAAGATGCCTGACCTACCGGCGGTAAATGCGGATTGCGATGAGGGAAGTAAGCAAAATTAACAGCCAGAGCAGGGAAAAATCGCCTGTGCCATCTAACATACAGCCCCCGCCGAAACTTCTCATAATCACCGTAACCTCAACTGCACCTGTATCATCTATATAATCCGACACCAGAATCCTGAACGAATCCTGCACTTTCTGACGATAAACCGGTTTATAAACAAGGTTCAAGCCCTCGATGCGGAGCGTGCCGTACATCGGCATATCCAAAATCTTCACCTCAAACTCATCGCTGTCAACATCCTGAATTTCAAGCGGAATATTCACTTTTTTCCAACCGTCAAGCACAACCGTAAACGACTCCAACACTGGCGGATCGTTCACCGGCATAATATTGAGCTGAACCCGTGCAACATTACTGTCCTCCAACCCATCGTTCACCTTAAACTCAAAAGAATCATTGCCGAAAAAGTTCGTGGCTGGAACATATTTCAGGTCGTTAAGAATGCCGATAAGCTCGCCGTGCTCAGGCTGGGTTACAACAATCAACGTCAAATCATTGCTGTTTTCCTCGACATATAGAATCTCAATCTGCTTGATTGAATCCTCGTCTAAGGTCTCAATCGATTCTGACACAAAAGGCACATTATTTACGAGAATGCTGATTGTCGCCTCATTGCTGTCCAAAAAACCATCATTCGCCACATATTTGAACGAATCCCAACCTGTGAAATCGTCATCAGGCGTGTATGTAACTTCGTGGTCATCAATAACAATCGAACCATGTTCAGGTTGCTGCGTAATCAAGATAAAAAGCTCATCATCGAATTGGTCCGAAACTCTTAGCTGAATTTTAAGCGGTTCTTCCTCTTTTGTTCGCACTGTATCCGACTCTGCAACAGGTTTTATGTTATTTACATTCTCAAGAAGAGAAATTGACGGGTCTCCGTAAATGTTGAAGTCCATTTTGTTCATCCAATAATAATCCGCTCCGCTGTACAGGTAATTGCGCATCCAGGCGGCAGCGTAGCCAACGGAAATGGACAAATTATCGGCAAGTTTATAATTGAAATAATATGTAACGTTCTGGTTGCATGCACCTCGACTTGGACCACCCCAGCCAACCCAGTACCATGATACGCGTGAAGATGTGAACGTTGCAATTGAACCATTAGTTAGCATTTTATAACCGAGATTGTTTGAGTTTTCGGGATAGCCGTTGTTGCAGGCACAGTTCATTGTGATTGCTGGTTTACTGTCATTCATCGTGGCAACAACGCTTGAATCAAAAAAAGTACTCCAGCTCATCTCTGAGCCTTGAGGAATATTATTGCCGTTGTCCCATCTCCAGTATTTGCGATAAATCCCTGTGCTGCTGCCATGCCCGTTCAGACTCACAATCCCGTACCCTTTTTGCCATTCATTGCAGACATTGCTGCGGTTTAATGGTTCATCACACTGAAAACTGGAAGGGCACAGCCCGGCTTTCTCGTACAGTGAATAATTTGAATATCCTTTTGGTTCAAAGAAATTATCATTCATACTCTCTGTGAGCTTTGCTTTATCAGTCTCTGCCCAGTTTTTGTTGTCTTCTCGAGCAAAGTTTGAAAACGCAGCTGCGAACATAACCTTCTTTCGCCAGGCAGGAATCGGCAATGCTACTGACTGATAATCGATTGTTTTCTGCAAAATCGCATCAAGAACGCTCAAATTGCTGCTGTAAACCGGAATTCTTCCCGTGAAAACCTCAGGTGCAAAGTCAACACCGCCAGAACCGTTGTCTCCGCGATATTCTCCATAATAATTGTCCCCGTCAAGGTCCCAATTACCAGTAAGATCGCAGTAAAATACGTCTGTGGGAACTTCTGCATAGGATGAGCCACGACGTGCCCAGCACATGAGCATCGGTACATCGCCGTAGGAATCATTTGTACCTGGATGATCAGGATTCGGATTGCCGATTAGCAGAACATATGTGATATTTTCTGTGATATATTTGTTTTTCAGCCAATGCCGAATATTTATCGCGCGCTGTTGACCGCCAGCATTGCCATAATCTAATTCCGTAACAAATTTAACTGTAAACCCGAGATTCTCCTTCAGTATTCTGAAATCACGAAGTTTCGAGCTTCCCCCGAGAATAGAAGTCGTTGTTACAATACAATATGTCTCGTTTGCCCGATTAAAACCGATTCGATTTAGTGGGATATACCAGTTTTTTGCAGTATTATAATTTATGAATATGTTTGCGGCGATGCTGTCAAAGCTCGTATCAGCAAGAAGGAACGGGTTTGGCAGGTTGCCCGAATTATTGCTGAAATTCACATTAAACCGAACGCTTGATATCAACTGTATTTGCCCTGTTACTGGATTATAAAGTACCGGTGTTATTTTGATTCGCGCGAATTTCCACTTGCGCATCTGCGAAATTCCTTCAACGCTTATGATTTCACGTGGAAAAAACTCGTTTATACCGTAAATGTTCATGTCCCTGCCGTTAACGATGTTGGTTTTACCTTCCCAGCTTATGCCGTCAGTGCAGGCGATTGGCGGTGCAGGCATGATATTGTATGTGCCGGGAAGAATCCTCGAATTGTAATCGCTAATTCGCGCTTCAACGGTTGAATCATCTACGTTAGGCGGAAGTGCGACGAAAATGGTTTTTTCAGGAAGCATCGGCTCACCGATGAAACCGTGCGGCTGAAAGCCTTCTATCTCCAACATTTCACCGTTATTCGTCTGTTTAACTGTGTATTCTGAAGATAATTTCTCTTCAAAGTAAATATTACCAGCGAATGCTGTTGCCGACATAATCAGTATTATCAGGATAATTTGAGTTTTATGCAATTTTACCACGATTTACTCCATCAGTAATACTTTCATACACAATAATAATATCATATAATAAAATGAACACTAACAATTTTATCATCAATTGCTAAAATCCTCAGAATAGAAATAAGCAAACCCGAGTAAATATGAAATATTTTGCTTTTTTTGACATTTTTAACAGCATATCGCAAACTGACGAATCATATCCATACATGATTGCAGTATTTGCTTTGTTTGTCATTATGCTGGGCGGTTTTACATTGATAACTCTTAAAAAGCTAAAACGAAAAAAAAAGGAAAATAATTCCGCAAATTTCGAAGCACAAAACCATACCCATGAGCTAAAACCCGAAAATCCCTTCATTAAACGGGTTGATTGACATGAACACACAACTGAGAAAAACCTTAAGTTTCATATCAATCGGGCTTTTGCTGTTTTTTGTGGCACAGTTGGCTTCTGCTGTGTATTCATCGGTGGAAATCATCGATGTTTACGAGCTTCCTGAGTTCGAGTATGCGCAGGATTCGTTTGAAACTCAGCTTGTTCCGAAGATTTATAACGAACAAGACAAAAACTGCGTAAAATGCCATTATCGTCATAAAAATCTCAAAACCAGCACGGGACATGAAAATATCGCATGCACCGACTGCCACAAACCCTTGAAGGAACACACTCGAGTAAGACGCCACGAAAAAGACCTGCCGTCTGCTCTGTCCTCCTGTATTGACTGCCACAAGGGCTATGACAAAACGCATGATTTGATACACAATGACTTAAAACCACGTAAAAATCATGTAAATTCTGATTCTGACGATAAACCCGCGCGAAAACCCAACTGCCTGGACTGCCATGACCCGCACGAAACAAGCCTTGAGAAAGATTTCACCGGCAAAATCAACAGATGCACAAACTGCCATAATGACGAGTTCAACGATTATACCTTTTCTAAACATTATGCAGCATTGCTTGAAAAAAACATAAATGCGCCGAATTGCTTGACTTGCCACGACCACAACCAGCCCTTGTCAAAAAATTCACTTCTGTTGTGTTCTAAATGCCATCTTGACCCGAGCAGGTTCGGGGAGGATGAGATTAACGTTATCAGCGGGTATTTCAGCGAATTTCATGGCAGGCATGCATTATCAAACCTTCTGCAGGGCAAGGATATCGATACTCTGGAATGCAAGGACTGTCATGGCGTGCATCAAACAAAGGGAATGAATTATGAGCAAAAGCAGGAAAGCTGTTCGAAATCCGACTGCCATGACGGCACATCCGGGAATTTCCATAAATCGATTGTCCCGCACGGACGCAGCAATATCAAGGCGCAGAACGATTTTTTCCCTTGGCTCATTAATTTACTCGGTAAAGTATTTCTCGGCATCTGCCTGCTCTTAGCACTCGTCGACAACGTCCTGACAACCTTGTTTTACAAGCCACATAATACATCGGAGAGTCCGCATAATTTTACTGATAGCAAAAAAAATCCCGCCCAAAATGAACGAGATTCTATTTCCAATGACGCATAATCCGGTTAATTAATCAGCTTTTCTAGCAGTCGGCGCAAAATTCGGAAGAATATCATCTTGCTCTCGCGGTCAACTTTATTTCGAACCACATTCTCCAGCAGATGCCTCTCGGTCTCGGTCTCACAGCCGTTTACATAATTCGCAAGCAACGCCGTAAAGCGCTTCCCAAACTCCGGTTGTGCCGCATACAAAAGCTCACGCAGTAAATTCCTCTGTTCATCAGTCATCATTCCTCCTTATCTAATTATTTATTCACCCGAAATTTCCGCAATTTCTCAATCTCGTAGACAATTTTATCTTCGCCAAACCCTTTTGCCTGCATGACCTCGATAAGAAATAATTCCTGCTCATTCATGCTGAAGTTCATGTTTTCAAGTAAAAGTCGTTGTCTAAACTCCCAGCAATCATCTGCAAGCCGCTCCGCTGCAGCGTTCTGACAGCCCGAAAAAATCATAATTATCGAAAAAATCAGAAATATTAAACACAATGTTGATTTAATCCGCATTTCTTCTCCTTTTTTCAAATGTTGCTTCCGCTGTACCTGAAGTATCCTCGATGTTCTGTCCAACGAGAATCCCACCTGCGAATGTCAGCGAAACTCTGTAATTCGCTCCATCGTCGACAACCATTGTCCCACCAAGCCCATCCTGCTCACCAACCCTGAATTTCTCACCTGTCCGCACTTTCTTCTCAACACAGATGTCCTTGCCCTCTATCTTCAGGCAGTCAGCCGATGTATCAAACTTCATCGAAACATCGTTGTCATCCCCAAAATAATGCCTGCAATCGTCCTTTTGCTGAATATGACACACGTTCGATATCTGAAACCCACCCCAATTTACGTTTGCCGTCGGCGAATTCTGCCCATCGCGCCGCAGCCATGAATCCGAAGCGTTTCCGCCGGTTATTTCACCTTCAACTTCAAGCGTTTTCTCAAGCTTGACAGCTTCCCTGAACTCAACCTCGACACCCTCGTCAAACCGAACAATTGCTGCTTTTTTGCCCTTAGGCACAACAAATGCACAGAATCCATCGCCACCTTGAACGAAAATCCCAGGCAAAACTTCGCAATCTTCGGCATATTCACCAAGATGCAAACCTCGCCAGGGTAAATCGTTGCACCCCAGCATATTCGCATCCTCCAGCCCGACTACAGGATTTACACAAGCGATGTTCGGACAAGGGGCGATAATTACACCATTGTCAACTGGAACCTGCACCGGCGGTCCTGGCGGTGGCGTAAATGGCGGGTATGTCGGCGGCGTAACCGGAGGTGGTATTTTCTGCCAAAGCATCTGATACCACGGAATCCACTTATTCTGCGTATAATCCCACCACATGTCCGCCTTGAGATATTTCCCCAACGGATCTTCCGCCATGTCCCGAATTGCCTGAACAAAATCTATTGGTCCGTCACCGACTCTGTCCTGATAGAAATTCAATTCCGTTGTCAGATGCCCTTCAATCACAGGTTCCTTGTCCTTGTTCTTGCCAAGAACGTGACGCTGGCAGTCTTTCGGCGCGATAAGAACGCCTTGTTCACCGCCAAGTTGTGCCACAGCACCATTTTTATCGCCTGAACCGGTATAAAACGCCTGTGGACTCTCAGTATCGATATTTAGCATCAACCTTGCAATATCCTGTGCATCTCGCTTAATCCAGAAAATGTCATCGAAATCACCAATTTTTTCATCGTCAGCATCTGCGTTTGTAACTTCAGTTGAAACATTTTCATCATCTTCGTCTTTGTGAGTATGGTCGCAGATGAGCTTGCGGTTAAGCGGAAACGCAACTTTATGCCCGTTATGTGCTTCAAGGACAATCACGAGGTCTTCGTCTTTAAGTGCTGATTCCTCAAGGTTTGTAACGTCGATGCCTTTCGAACCCTTTGCAATCTCACAATTTTCATCGCTTTCCTTGACCATGTAATAAGGCTGCGTTCCAGTTATCACTGTTGCCAGAGACAGTGTGAACCACCCGCCTATGTCATTCTCGCGTTCCCAGAAGAAAGGATTGCGCATAACCCCAAGTTCCTTGAGCTGCACATCATCCGGCGAACCCGATGCCTTCACAAACGACAAAGACTCGGGCAGAACATTGTCATCCGCCTTGATGACAACCGGTCCAACCGAATACGCGTTCACCTGCTGAAGTTTCCGCTCCTCGCCCGATGAATCCACCCCGGAATCCGCAAAATCAGTATCGTCGAGGATGACATCACCCGGCAAAGCTGGTATATTCTTGATTTCTACCTCGGTTGTCAGCCCGTATTCAGCTGATGCTTTGTATTTGACAGACTTAACAGCACCCGATACCTCAGTTTCATAACATCCAGCATACTTTACGCGCTTAATCTGTGTATTTCCATACCTTTGCGCGATTTCAACAATCATTTTCGATGCTGAATCTTCAAGATTACTGCGATTCAACTCCTCAATCGACGTTCCGATATCACGCTGCCGAAGCCTGAAATCATCTCTCCTGAGCGTGAAAACCCCACCGGAAGCATCCTTATTGTCTTTTTCATATTCAAACCTTGCATTTTCCTCATTTGCCGGTACTTTCCACGCTACAGTTGCTTCAATTTGCGAACCTGCAGCAAGCGACCTGCCATCAAGCCTTGTATCGTGTACATCACCGGTTGTCGGGATAAGCGTCCCCTGAACATCACGAAACTTGATGATTCCGTTCTCGTGGTCAACCTCAAACGCATACGAACTCTTTGTTGGTGTCGAAATATTCTCGTAAGGGTCTCTAAAACCCGACGATGCCTGGTTCTTGAGCCTGAAAAACGTATGTTTTACAACAATCGGAAGCGGTTTTCCATCGGCATCAACCTCCGCACAATGTCCGAGCCAAGGTAGATGCGCCGAAATCACCGGGCATCGATGCCATTTGTACGCACATTGCTGCAAAATTTGCCTGCGTTTGCGTTTCTCGTCGTCAGTACCCGGAATATCCTCAAATCCACCGCGCTGCAGGCATTTCTGACGTATATCACCCAGCGACAACTGCCAGTCAGACACAATTTCCGAAAGCGGATAAACCCCACCATTAACCTTACCGTTTGTACCGTCCGACAGGCAAACCGGCATCCAACTCCCCCCAATCTCTGCTTCTCGCCAGGTTCTTCCGCCGACTATCTTAATTTTACTCGGAATTTCAACATTATCCTTCGATTCTTCCGTTTCAAGCGCGATTATATCAGCATTGTACTCGACGCTTCCGCCTGTCAACCGTGGAACAACCTGAAAACCGCCATCATTCTGTATCTCGATATTTACATCACCCAAAGCAAGTAAATCCCGAAGCACATCCGACAGCAATGTATTGTCCCATCTGATATTCTTAGGCGTTATACCTACCAGACTCGCAATATTGCAAGGAATTGTTTCGCCAGTTTTATTTAAGACGAGCACCAGCAAGTCCTTCAGCGTATATTGCACACCATTATTGAGCGTATCAATCTTGTAAGTCGAATTATCCGGCTCAGTCAGATTAAATGCGCCTGTTACCCGAATATCCCGCCAAAGCTCCCGTTTATCAGAAAGTTCCAGCCGTTGCATCCGTTTATCATTTGAATGTTCGACGATTGTTGACTTCGTTACAAGCAAATTGTTGATTTCAACAACTTTCCTGCCGTCATCAAACCTCAAACATGCAGAATCCACGATTCCCAGCGCGTTCTCGTCCGCGAACAAAGCGAAACCAGTACCTGGCACAACTCCCTGCTGAGCCGTAAACTCCGCCTCAATTACCGGATGCCCGTTCAATCTCACGTTAATCTCTTGCATATCTACCTCAGTTTTGAGTAAAACCTTGTTCAAACGGCACTTTCAGCGGTTTCATCACGAATTTCCAGCGCGTTTTGTAAATTCTGCTGCTACCTGCACCCTCAGGAAACTCATACACAATGCTGCGTTCCACCACATCCGACGACTGAACCGGACTTGCAGGTGATGGATACGAATTCTCACCAATCGCAAATCCTTCCTGAACGACGAAAAAATCCGCACTGCCAAGCATCTGCCTGCAATCTTGCGCATCTTTCGCCAAAAGCTTGAAATCCTTGAAACTCATCTTGGTCTGATAGCTGATGCGTTGACTTTTCTTCTGTGCCGACTGCCCGTCGCCGCGAAGTCTCTGTTTGTAAACGAATTCGACCTTTTGCTCTTGCGGATTCTCAGAGATTTTATACGAAACAAGCCCCAGCAAAGGTTTCAATGCCAACGCCTGCACTTTCGCTCCGGGTCCGTAGAAAACCCCCTGCATAAGTTTGAAATTCCCTGCCTCGGATGAATCCTCGCTCTCAATGATGTATCCGTCGTGCACCTCGGCAGGCAGCTCCTCATACTCAGTGATATCAACGACCCGGTACGACAAAACAATATCATCCGCATCAGTTTCATACGTCAATTCCTTGCGCTTCAAACCCGGCGTTAATTCTGGTACGACTGAATTCAGCGAATCCGACGCCTTGCCGCCCTCAGCAACCTTGAACTCACCTTTAACCGTCTTTGTCATTCCTTTGCGAACATCTTCCGAAATTTCAATTTCCTGCCGATGCGCCAACACATTCCCACTCGCCGTCAGCTTTTCGCCGAGAATCTGCACCTTAAACCGCGCATTTCGCACAAACGGCATGTCCTCATCGTCCGCAAACACTGACGTTTCAACTATTCGCGGACTCTGCCAGCAATTTGCTGCCAACAGACTCAGAAGTAAATCCTGTCCGTTCCGAAGCTGCAAGTCCAAACCGTCGTTGGCAAATGCACTGTTGAAGTTAGCAATCACCGAAGCAAGAGAATCAGCCTCAGCCGCAATCAGCTCACCCTGAAGCGTCCAGGTTTCTATCTCCGCAGCCCGATCACCGGAATCATCATGTTCAACCTGCCGATTAAGCTCGATGTTCGGTGTCAAAGCAAACTCATAGCTACCGTATTCAAGCGTTAGCATGCGATATCCTCCTGTTCTTCAAAGATTTCAATTGCTGCATGAATTTTGCCCGTGATTTTGTTTTTCACAGATGCATCACCTTTAGGAAACTCAACAGCCTTGCATCTCGTACTTTTCATGCCGATAAACTCATCTTCTTCGATGTTTACCGACATCTGATTCACACAATATGCTGCCTCGCCCGAAATATCAGACATCACAGATACAGCGTCAGGGCGGTTTCTCACAAAAGCTTCCAGATTCATCGAAATTTCATATCGGCAAACGTCATATCCCGGATACGCCTTGATTTTGCTGCATTTCTCAGGAATCAGCCTGATAACATCCCGCTCAGACGAGTTCACCGAATCAGCGGAAGATGTTGCAATTACAACCTTTCGTCCGGTCATCCCCGCTTCAAGCGCGGATTTTACTGCCTGCAAAACTTCATTCATGTATCTGCACATTGTTTTTCCTTTGGTGGAATAGGCATCCCTGCCTGTTTTTACGTTGCATAATCATCGCTAATCGTCGGCGACGCAGCGGACGGCATCACGATGCTGTAATATTTTCTGAAAAACGTCTGAAAAACACCGGCATCGTTGCTGGTTATACTGAAATCAAAGAAATCAGGAAGCTTACCCGCCACAAAGTCTTTATCTCCTTGGAATAGCGCGATTTGAGCTCCGAATTCCTTGATATTTTGTGGCTCTGCAAGTCCCAGATTGTCCAAATAAACAGTGCCATTGAAATCAGCTGAAACCACGATTTTGAACGCCAGATTGTCCGGGATAGACTTCGGCAGAAGCTCCAAATCCGCAGCTTTCAGCCACGAACCTGTATCCGTACCCGAATTTAACTCAATTTCCGCGTCCGATATGTACGAATCACCTTCTAATCTGAGTTTTACTGACCCCGCCGTAATGCTGCTCACATAAACATTCGCAGCCAGCACGTAAAATTCCGATGACTTCAACGCAGGGCTTAGCTGGGTCAAATCCTGCTCCAACTCCGCCGCTGTAACCCCATCATCGTCAATCTTCAACGCTGATTCACCACGAAAAACCGTCGAAGTTTCCTGCGAAAAAACCGATGCACCGCTGACAACGTCCCAATATTCAAAGTCGGCATCGTAGCTCTCGAAACCTCCGTCCATCAGCCTGTTCCGGACAAAAGCATCTGAAGTATCACCCTCAGTCGCCGCAATCACTGGAATCACCGCCGGGCTGTCATACTCTGAGTTCAACACAAACTGCTCGTTGCCGCTCTGTCGATTGTTATGCGCAGAATCCAGATTGCATGTAATCCTTGCATCCTGCGTCCGAATTCGCTCATCGTCGACCACATCCCCGATGATTGCAGTCTTACCGAACACAATCGCAGAGCCATCACCCGCATTCTCAGCATCTGCTGTAACCGTGCCAACCGACACTGTATTCTTCTGCACCGACGCCGAATCCTCCGCCATAAACGCCTGCATCGCCAGCAAAATCTCATGAGCGTTCTGCGAATTCAGGCCGAGTTCAGGTGCCCAAACCGATGCAAGATACGACTCAAAGTTAGTCAGCACCTCGTTTCGCGCCGATATTAGATAATCTCTAATCCCGCCAAGTGTTGATAGAATCCGCAGGGATTCACACTCACCAGCGCGTTAATTCAGCTTGGTTGCAAATTCACTGCGGAATTTATCAATTGACGTAAATTTCTTATCACCGCCGGCGTTTGTAAATTCCTCGTCTTGCTCCGCCAACATTGTCAGTAAATTCACGAGTTTCACGAACTTGCCAGCGGCTTCAAACATATCTGCGTATGTCATTTCTCACCTCACTATTTTTGTAATTCTTGTTCCCGAGACCGTTCAAGCAGGAGAATTTCGTGCTGAAGTTTCTGTTGCTGAAGCGCGAACTGCTCCATTTTGTCCGAAAGCTTGTCGATTGAGCTTATTGTCTGGTCAAGCTTCTGTGACATTGAATTTACCAGCCATTTGAAGAGAAATCCCAAAAGACCTGAAAGTGCGACAAACGCCGCGATAAGTTCTGCGATTACTGTTTCTTGATTCATTATTTCTCCTTGTTTTAGTTAATTTATGCGCGTCGAACGTAGACTGCACCTGCCTCAAGCACAATCTCCACGCCGTCTCTGCTGAAAACTACGGGCTTCGTCGCAAGCCAATTCTCAAGTTTCTTCTGATAATCAAGTGCGAGTTTGAAGTTCGAATCATTGAAATCAGCCTTGAGATAGAAGTACAGCGCAGACAAAGTTGCGTAAATTGTAGGCTCCCGAAGTATGTCCGGGCTTGAAAGCTGCTCTCGCCCGGGCGGATTGCTGTACGTACTCCGCGAGAACCGAACCGCCAAATGCGCGTCAAGGATTCGCTTGCTATGTTCGATGAACGTCTCAAACCGCGGACTGCCGTCGATTTGCCCATTGTCGTCGAGGAGATCCGCGAGATTCCGCTCGAAACCCCGCATATCCTCGTAACAAGCGTAGAAAACGATAATTTCAAACTCCGTGTCGAGAAGATAGTCCAGCATCATGGTTCCGCTTAAGCCTGATGAATTCTCCTCGTCAAGCACGACCTCGCCCGAAACCGCAGCAATTGCACCACTTGCAACCAGACTTCCCGACTCCTTGTTCGCAGATTTATAGATTTCAACCTTGTATTCTGGCAAATCCTTGTAAATCGAGCAGAAAAGCCTGCCGCCGTCGGTGTTCTCACGGCTGTAACCGCTGAGTTTCCAGCACGAACTATGCTGACCACCTGTGCCTTTAATTGTGTATGTTTCCATGAATTGCTCCTGTTGTTTCTTTTTCTTTCTGCGCGGACTGCCCGATTTACCTGGTTTGCTGACCCTTGACGCTCGTTTTTTTGGCGAGATATTTTCACTGTCATTCTTCGTAACCGTGTTCTTTGCAGCGTTTCCTGAGGGAGCCGACTTTTCGTTAATCTGCTGAACTCCCTTTGCCCTCTGCAACGCCTTGATTTCCTCAGCATCATCAGTCTCGTATAAACCATTGATAAACCTGCAATACCTGCCTTCACCGACCAGAACCGTGAGAGATTCTACGTTTGCTTGAAATTTCATGTGACACTCCTGTAAATTCCGCGTTTCATGCGAATTCGTTATGTTATCGCACAATTCTTGATGTACCCGTGACCGCCGTCGCCAGCATTGAAAACTTCAAGGGTATATTCACCGATGACCTGCGTCTTGCGATAATCGCCACCTTCTGAGAGCTGTTTCACGTGGAATGAGCGATTCTGCAAGGGCAGCACTCGAATTTTGTTCAGGTCGAGAAGAAGGACTTTGTCCTGTGGCACCCAGCGGGACAAAATTACACGCTGCAGCCCGAAATCTGACTCATAATACTCAATCACATTGCGAAACGTCTTGTCTTCAGGCTCGTAGTAGCGAGTGCCTGCAAAACCTGAGATTTTGCGCTTTTGGAAGCCGTTGACCACAATCGCGTTTGGGTTTCCACCTTTTTCCCAGATTTCCTTGAGCTGAGTGTTCAGCATGGTTTCCGTGAGTGCTGCGGCTGCCGCGTCCGAAACAACAGCATTTCCACCTGCGATGTACTCCAGAATACCGCCCATTGTCCTGCGAACGGTGTCGCTGCCTTCCGGATTGCTTGCCGCCTTGTAACCGCTGATGACAGTTTGCTCAAGCGAACGCAAAAGTTCTCGCAGGCGGTTTTGAAGCTGATAATCGAACTCAGCATCAACGCCCTGAAGTTTTACCGCGTTCTGCGTGCCCGAAATCATCACGGTTTCAGTGAAAATCTGGGTGTAATTGCTTTTGCGGAAGCGATTTTCGAATTGTGCACCTGTTGCATCCTCGCCCTCAAGCGCTGCATGTCCGATGATGATAATCGTAACCGAAGCTGCCAATGCAGTACCCGCCACTGTCGCTCCGTAACCCCTCGAAACATCAATGTCTGACGGATTAATCGCAGTAACCTGCATGACTTCCTCGTCATTCTCAACCTGAATCAGGTCGCCAACCCTGAAATACGACGGGTTCGAGACGGTGATATTGGTTGAATTCTCGTCATACGAGCCTGATGCGACTGTGTCAGTGTTTGGCAGCAGTGCGTCCTCAACCCATACGTGATGCGTTGATTTGGCGGGGTACGGCGCGTTGCCGATGGCATCAAGCAAAGGTGTATCAAAGGGTGAAATGATCCCGACAAGCTCAGATACGTCTTCCGCCAACTCTGGCAGCGTACTGCCTGCATCGTAAGTTGCTTTTCCTGTAAATGTCATGTTTCCTCCTGAAACTCAGTTAAATCCTATGTTTATCTGATCTGCTTGCGTACAGACCAGTATTTCTGTAAATCCTGGGGTGAGCCGGATTTCATTGCCTTTTCCCGCAACGTTTCCAGCACGGAAGCATTTTCGCCGTTTGAGATGAAATCAACCGGCAGATTAGATTCCGAGTTGTTTTCGTTTTGAAAAAGATACGGGCGTTTATCCT
>JAIOTL010000230.1 GCA_021106775.1 Planctomycetota bacterium
CCATCCAACCTTGAGGAAGAATCGAGGCAATTATATCTCCTTGAAAAGCTCAGTGAAGAGAAGAATTGAGTAAAACTGTTAGGGAGATCAACAATAAATCCAGCGAATTCACAGTCAGATCCGCAATTCTCTTGCTTGCCGAAAAATTTGAGCGCTGGCGGCGGCGCTCAAATCCCTCCTGACGACAACACAAAAAAATCCTTGCTTTATTTTCCTATATCATGTAAATTATATATGAGTTGCGCCAGGTGTAATGTTGATCGGGGTTGCACCACCCGTAACAACAGAAAACAATGATGCATCCACACCGCTCATCGAAAATTTTGTAATCTCAAGATCATTGATGCCAAAATTTTCAATATCAAGACTTTTTGTGAGAGTCTGATTCTTGATCACTGCTAAAAACTCAAGTTTGTCTTTCGAAAACTGGATTTTTGCGAAACCGCGACCAGAACCGAGGAGTTCAACTTTAAATGGTCGATGCCTGTTTGCAGTTTGAATTGCAAGTGTTGCTTCGTTCTGTGTCAGTGTTGTTGGAGTGTATATGACAGTGAATGTAAGTTCGGATTTTGGCTGAATTAGTCTTGAATTTGTGCCGGTTTTTGCGGAAGTAAAACAGATTGAACCTGTGATTTCAATAAGGTTAATCGATATTGTTGTATCACTTCCGTTGTAAAGTGTACTTTCAAGCTCTTTTGATTCACCTAGAAAAACATTGCCGAAGTCAAGCTTGGTCTGCGACACATATACCTTTTTCGCTTCACCAGCACATGAGACTAAAATCGAACTGATAAAAACAACTAAAACAAACAACATTTTATGAGAATTGACCATTATCACCCTCACTATTTGCATCACAGAATAATATCATAGCATAAGATGTTCTAAGAAATGAATAAAATTTAATACTTTGTATCAAAATAATAACATATTAGGAAAATCTCTTAATATTTAGCGCATGTGTAAGGGTTGAAAGTGAAAATGATAGAAGGTTGGAATTTGCGAGGGATTGGGCGTAGGTGAGGTTTTTGGTGTATTCATCGAGTAAAGTGTCTAAGCTGACACCATTTTTTCTTTTCCCAGCGATACGTCCCGTTTACTCCCTGCGGTATAATATATGTCTCGCATCCTATCCGATGAAATTGCACCTGAATTTCACTGACCAAACTCGAGCAGATTTCTTTCCTTCCAACGCTAATCGAACCCTTATCAAGCCGAATTGATGTAATGCCACAAATAACAAGCTTCATCGCTGGGAAATCCCGCAAGCATACAGGGCAACGAATCTTCGACGAGTCATTAATAAACGGACTCTCCCCTGGATTATCCGACAAAGCTTTGCGAAACAATCTTCTTCTTAACTCGGGATTTAAGATGCTTTCACTAAATACCTATTGCTATGAATCCCCGAAATCTATGTCATCCACTACTCCAATATATTATTCTTTAAGCTTCCTGGAAATGTTTTCAGGATAGTGCATAAGGAACAGCTCGTTTAGTCTTAAACTAACTGAACACAAATCACATAAGATATACTGATAATATTTCACATGAGTATCGTATGTTCTACGTAATTCAGATGCAAGGGTACATCCTACTTAAACACTCTAAGTCTTCATTTCGAGAAATTGCAAAGGGAATCCGAGAATACTCAGCTTAACCTATACTGGTTACTTGGATTAAGTGCTGGACTCATCTTAATCAAGACTTGGTAACACAATTTCGCTATTCACCTGCTCATGGAGCCGGTCCACCTGCAGGCAGAAAGACTCTAACCTGGTTTGCATGATTTGAGGTAGAGGATTTCCGTCACTTTCAACCGAGAGGAAAGGAAGTGTCGTATACCGTTTCAGATGTTCGATGCCTTGCATTTCTTCCAACCTGTCATTGTCTTCTAACCGGCATTCCAGTGATAGAATCGATTCAATGATTCGAGTTGGCAAACAAGCGAAGGGACCAATTGAAACGACTCCATGCACATGCTTCACGATTTCCCGATAAAAACTCCCTATCGCAAGGATCATCTCTCCCGTGAATGACTCGGGGATAAATACGCTTCCTTTTTTCATGATATCCTTGATGTCCACCATTTCGTACTTGTACAATCCCGATCGAGCAAATGTTCGTTTAATTTTCTTTTCAATGCGTCGCTTAAACAAGTTCCGTACCAGGAGTTCAAAACGTTCCCCGAGTCGGATTTTCGATTTATATGTACGCTCGGTACTACTGAGGTAGTCCATATAATGGATATATTCGATTAAAGGTGCGCGCTTTACGACAATACCACGTTCCATTAGTCGGTTGACGACACCTTCAGAGGAAAATTCATCCTTACGCACGGTCATTTCGCCACAAACAAGAACTTTTCGCGCTTCCGAGAGTGGTCGCGTCAGTTCAATTAATGACAGTTCCAGAGAGACATCTTTCAAGACAGAATACAGGCGTTTTGGCTGCTCTTTAAAGCACTGTGCAATCGTCTGTATTTGCTTGTTGAAAACATGTAATGCTTGTTCTTTATCCACAGCGAGAACACAGAGTGTATTATGTATTTCGTCCATTACATCCGCAACGAGAACAGCCTTGAGCAAGGTAACAATTGTACGTCCGCCGAATCCCGAGAAACTTGAAGCCCCTGAAAATGTTAACATGGCAACATTCGGAATCTGAAGCTTTTCGACTAGACGCTGAAGGAATATGTAATATTGACAGAATCGGCAACTACCTATTGTTGCAGGCATGAAATAAAGCAGCAACTCATTCGGATCCTTGCGCTTTTTAACACGATCCAAGAGTGAGCCCGTGACCAATATCAATGGCAGACACTCCTTGCACAATGTATGTTTGCGACCTAGCATGAGCGTTGAAAAGTCTGGTGGTTCACTTGGTTCACAATTAAAGCCACATCCGGTTAAAGCAGCACCTCCAAGACCAGTTGTGAATCGTCCCATGGACGGAAGAAACAACTTGACTCGCGGATCTTTCCAGTGCACTGATTCCCCTTCACTAGTAATATAATTGTATTGGTTTCCATTCTTAACAACCTTTGCCGAACGATATCCATTATCAGGACTTACCCCTGGAGTATGCAAAGTTCGATATCGTTCCACAATATCCATAAATGCTTCCACTCGCGTATTTACACCAGCATCCGCACTATGCGAATCGAGTTCTAACGTCAACGAGGGCTTACTACCCATGATGTCCCTGAAATAGGTCAATATGATACTATCAGGTCCACAACCGAAGTTCGTGATGAATACCCCAAATAGCTGGGGATGACGTTTCACGACATGAGCTGCTTTGATAATTTCCTGACAGGCTGCCCATCCCAGGTTCTCGATGCACTCCTCTTCGTCGTAACGCAGTGAGTCAAAGGGGAGAATTTGGAAACCTCTTGAGGCAAACTTCCGTGGTATACCAAGGTTTGCCTCATCTGCGAATGCATTGTATGATCGACCAAATAGAATAACAGCGGTCTTTTCTGGATCTGCTTCAAGTTCCATCAATAACTTATCTCCGAGGAGCTTCGTGTCTTCAAACAACTCTTCCAGCTTCTGCACGCCTTGTCTATAGGAGATTTGCGCGATTTTCTCGTCTTTCCCAAGTTCCTTTGCAATCTCAATGAACTTATTTTCCATGCTTCCCCACCCCTGGGAGAAATCTAGGATGGGGCTAATGAAACGATCTCGATATTCTCGGAAAACACTTCGGTAGACGTACGGCTCCCCTTCAGCAGTAACACATACGTTAGGATCACCTGTATCGCCTTTACCGTTCCAAGAAAGGTAAAGCTGAGTAAGGTGAGGGAGAAAGATTACATCCGGGTCTTTATCAAGCAGGTTTTGCATGACACCATGGCCAACCTCTAAGGGATAACAAAATGCCGACGAGATTCTCCTGCTTCCTTCGGGATCTACACCGTCCGAAAGGATGACTCGCAAACCCAACCCTTCGAAGAAGCGATAATACAAAGGGAAATAAGTATTGACTAAGAGCGATTTTGGAATACCCACTGTTTTACACGATGTTTCTTTGGTTTTATAGTGTTGCGTGGCTTTCCGATAGTATTCATCGAACACCAGGTGCTGGCGCTTCGCAACCAGATCGAATGATTCTGCATCAATAGTAAGGTGATGAACCAGATTATAGTAGCGGTTGCAAGCACCTCCAAACGTGTATTTCTTTCCTTCGATATGGATGACATTGATTTCACATTGTCGGTCGCACCCTTTGCAAACGAAAGTCCTACCGTATTCAACCTCACGATTGGCCAGTACATTCAAATCAAAGGTGCTTTTTTCGCGAAGGTTTTGAGCAATTCTGTTTTTAATTTCCAAAGCGACTCCAAAAGCACCCATCAAACCGGGTTCCGGAGGAACAGTGATTGAACGGTCGAGAATATTGGCCATCGCCAATGGAACCGCTTTGTTATAACACACACCACCTTGCATAAAAATATGGTTACCAATGCGACGCTGACCCTTTACTCGATTATTGTAATTTATACAAATCGAATACACCAAACCAGCCATGATATCTGCAGAACCAACATTCTCTTGCAATGCGTTTTTGATATCGCTGTTGATAAAAGCAGCACATTGGTCGTTGAAATTGGGTGGTTGTTTGCCGGTTAATGCTATTTTCTCAATATCTCGGTAATCGATTCCAAATGCCTCTTTGGCGGCTTCTTCCAGGAACGAACCGGTGCCAGCGGAGCAGGCCTCGTTCATCGCATAGTCGCAGGGAACACCGTTTACCAAATATGTGTATTTAGCATCTTGACCACCGATTTCGAGGATGGTATCGACTTCGGGGTCGAAATAAGTCGCAGCTGTAGCATGGGCGAGAATTTCGGTAATAATTCCGTCGGTTAGAGCATGGAGTCCGGTGATTTGTCGTCCTGAGCCAGTAACTCCCAATCCTGTGATATTAACATGTGTGCCATTGAGTTGTCGGTTTAACTCGCGATAGCACTCTCGGGATGCAGCTACTGGTTTGCCGTTGGTGCGAAGGTAAATTGAAGCGACGACAGCGTTGTCAGATACTCTCAGCAGAACGGCCTTTGTCGTCGTGGAACCCACATCCAGTCCGATAATGCACTCATCATTTTCACGGGCTGATTCGTACGAAAAATCCTTGAATTCCACAAGATCCATCGCCTGGGATAGGGGAGCAAGGCGAGTAAAGTTGGTCCTGCCGGATTCGAACTTCACCTGCTTCTTGAACTCTATACGTTTCTCATATGCGCATATAGCAGCTCCAAATGCTTCGAAATAATCAGCTTCGGAAGGTATGACGACCTCAGGGATTCGTTGACGCAGTCGTTCCATAATATACGAATTCTTTGTCACCCCGCCGACAACAAGTATCGGTCTATCTGCCAACGATTGCAGTAGTTCCAGAATTTTCTCAGCAACCATGCTTCCGAGACCCGCTGTGACGTTGCCTATAGGAACTCCTTTATTGAGCGCATGGGTGCAATCACTCTTGCAGAACACCGAGCATCGTCCGGAAACATGATGCGGTTCCGACTCATGTGCAAAGCGAACTGCTTCTTCTACGCTGATGTTCATGCGCCTGATTTGTTGTAGAAAAAATTCTCCGGTGCCAGATGCACATTTACTACCTGTCTTGGCGCTGACAATATTACCCGCGCGATCAAGTTCGTAGATTACGAAGTTTTCGCTTCCTAAACTGACGATGGCTCCGTATGCTGATTTATTTCCATTGAGCCAATATTGCAAGGTATATTCCGTTGCTTCAGGTTCTGTGATCGTTGATTGATTGACAAATTCTTTACCACTTCGACCAGTTACACAGATGTAATCGAATTCGGCAGTGTTTAATTTCTTTAACATTTCTGAAAGCATTTCCTCGGGATTACCTCCGTGCGTTTGCACAAGAGACTCATCAATGTTAGCTGTGCCCGATTTCCAGGATAAGGCGACGACCTTAACCGTGGATGCTCCCAAACAAATCCCAAGAGATGTTGACATTACTTTCTCCTTTTAAAAGACACTGGTAATGTGCATTTCTGGTTGTTTATTTGTATAATTCGAACCTATACTTTGGTAAAAATATTGCACGCCTACGAGTGCTACATTTAGGAGTGTGGACCCCAGACGAATACCGGGGTTTAATTGGTGGTCAGATCGCACAATGTGGTTGATGAAACACATATAAAAACTCAAGACTACCAACACATTTCGTATGCATCGGATGTTGCGGAAATAACGATGAATGCATGCTGTGAAGTTACGCCCCAATATCTTCTTGAAAGGATGTTTAAGACTCTGTTCTCTATCTAGCCACGACAACTCAAGCATTACTTGAATAGAGAGCAACATAGTATTTAAGATAACTAACGCTAGTAGAATCATCAGGTTCATTCCAATGGCGTTCCTTTTGGCTAAGATTGTTATCCATAATACAAACAAAAAAGATGAACAAAAGAAAATATTGTTAAAAGTTCTTCGAAAAGATTAAAGTGCGATTAAATGCTTCTTTTAAGGTGGGCATTCTCTGAGTGAAGTTGATCCACATTTCGTATTCATATCAAAGGATGAAATTGATTTAGAAATAGTAAACACAATTTATGATTAATGTTTAGACATCCTAAACATAAGACAATCCTTGAAAATCTGTTGTTCAGACAATTGATCTCAAACGAAATCATCATTATTATCCAGTGAATTTTAGATATCATAAAGTTGTGAATCATACATTTTTGTAGATGTGAAGAATTTTCAGCATCCTTCTTTCCGCCAAGACGGTGAATGCATTGTGTTAATCAAGAAGACTATTGGAAAGCCGTTCTGCTGAGGAGGTCGGTTAGACTTCGCATTTTGCGTAAATGCAAAGTTCAAGGGATAACTCATTGTTACATTCAAAAGGGACTGCGGCGTAAACACACTAACATTTGAATCTCTTGAATAAATTATGGAATGAATAAAAAGT
>JAIOTL010000397.1 GCA_021106775.1 Planctomycetota bacterium
CATGAAGAAGGTGAATTCAAGCTCACCGTCAAAAAGGCTCTTCGATACCTCCAGACGATTCAGACCGATGACGGTTGTTTCGGTCCGAAAGAGGATGAGCATTTTGTTTACAATCACGCAATCTGTGCAATGGCAATAGTTGAAGCATACGCTATGACAGCGGTTGCAAAGCTGAAAGCACCGGCACAGATGAGTGTTGAATTCATTGAGTACGCCCAAAACGAAGACCCCGACAGAGGTTGGCTGGGATGGCGTTACGGCGTAAAAACTGGCGAATCCGATGGTTCGGTTACAGGATGGATGGTTCTTGCGCTTAAATCTGCGAGAACTGCCGGATTGAAAGTAAATATGAGATGCTGGGACGGCGCGAAACGTTTGTATGACGACTTAACCAGTCATCCTGACGAGGAAGAAGGCGTTACTGGTGACTATCCGCGTACAGGTTACCTTACCAAAGGTGGTCCGAATGCTCGACTTCGCGAAGCGTCAAATTTCCTGCCGAACCCTTCAATCGATTCTATCAATGTACTTAGCAGACTTTTCATGGGTGAAAAGCGGTCGAACTCTACGCTAAAGGCACAGTCGAAGTTGATGACGGAAGAGCGTGAAGGAAATCTACCTTCAATCGATAATGAAGACAAAATCGATTTCTACTACTGGTATTATGCTTCTCTGGCAATTTTCCAGATGGGCGGTAATTACTGGAAGAAATGGGAGAAACCGATGATCGATTGTTTGACAGGCTTGCAAAGGCTTGAGGACAGGGATGCATGCGTTTTCGGCTCATGGGACCCGATTGGTGCATGGGGAACTGCTGGTGGTCGTGTTTATGCAACAGCAATAAATGCGTTGACACTTGAAGTGTATTATCGTTATGAATTCCTTGGAACAGGTTCTGACAAATAATCACTAATACTGTATTATAATTAAGGTGCGGGGTAACTCCTGCACCTTTTTTTGCATAAGTTGTTTTTTGAAGCCAAAATTATTTGCTGAAATTGAAATATTAAGCAAAAACAAAGCCAATTCAGTTTTCATATTTTCGAACAATTAAATCTATAGTATTTTTCTTTACAATTTGTGAAATGTATATGCTTATAATGCCATCTACTAACGGCAACTATAATGATGCGTATTTATGCAGAATCAATCAAAAATAATGCTTAAATTTTCGTCTATTGATAAAAATAATAAATACATCGAACAAGAATAATTATTCATCGTTTTTAAAAGTAGAGAAATTGTGAATTGGAAAATAACTTTAGGTTTCGGCTCCCTATTTCTTTAAATGAGCCGTTTGCATATATTCTTTGGAGGTAATTATGTCCAAGAAACCAAGAATGTTCGAAGAGGTGTACTTGAGAGAAGAACAGGCGTTCGAAACACCTGTTGAAGAAAGCCCACTGCTGAACCAGACTCCCTGGTGGGCGATTTCTGTCGCACTTCATGCTGTTGTTTTGCTCATGATCTGGTCTATTGTTCTGTCCACAAGCGTTGATACCAGCACAAATGTCATTACTAATGAATTGGCAGATGCAGATTATGTCGAACCACCTCAAATTCCCCCACCGCCAATTAAGGACGAGCCGGATGTTGAACCAATCATTGATCCTGACCCGGACGATGTCATTGAAGTGACGGATATTAAGACTGTCGTTGACGAAGACAGTCGCCCTGTTCCGAATCCTTCAAACGTCGAAGGTCCATACCCAGAAGACGGTTACAACTCTTCGATTGGAATGGGTGGTAACATCGGCGGTGGTCCAGGTGGCGGAGGCAGAAAGGGAGGTTTCCATTTCCGTAAAGTACCGCGAGGTGAAAGAATTATCGACAAAAATGTTTTTCATGCACTTTATTGGTTGCGCGACCATCAAAATTTAAGAAACGGAAACTGGTCTTCAGATAATTTCATTGAGCAGTGCCGCACAAACAGCCCGAGTCCATATGGCAAGTTAAAATTCAAAAGGGAAGGTGTTTGCTCGAACAAAGATGGAAATCCTGATGTCGGTTGGAAGATGGGAACCGATGGCGTTACCGGATTGGCAACACTCGCTTTTCTTGGTGCTGGTTACACTCATGAAGAAGGTGAATTCAAATTAACCGTTAAAAAAGCTCTCCGTTACCTCCAAACGATTCAGACCGATGACGGATGTTTCGGCCCGAAAGAGGATGAGCATTATGTTTACAATCATTCAATCTGCGCAATGGCAATGGTTGAAGCGTATGCGATGACTGCGGTCGCGAAGCTGAAAGCACCTTCGCAGATGGCAGTCGAATTCATTTCATATGCTCAAAACCAAGATCCCGACAGAGGCTGGCTGGGATGGCGTTATGGCGTAAGAACTGGTGAATCTGATGGTTCAGTTACCGGCTGGATGGTTCTCGCACTGAAATCCGCAAGAGTCGCGGGTTTGAAAGTACCGCAGAGATGCTGGGACGGCGCTAAACGTTTGTACGACGACCTAACCAGCCATTCTGACAAGGAAGAAGGCAGTACAGGTGCCTATCCGCGAACCATTACAGGTGCCTATCCGCGAACAGGTTACCTTACGAAAGGTGGTCCGAATGCTCGCCTTCGAGAAGCATCAAATTTCCTGCCAAACCCTTCAATCGATGCTATCAACGTGCTTAGCAGGCTTTTCATGGGTGAAAAACGTTCGAGTTCTTTGTTAAAGGCTCAATCGAAGCTGATGACGGAAGAACGTGAAGGCAACCTGCCTACAATCGATAATGAAGATAAAATCGACTACTACTACTGGTATTACGCATCGCTGGCGATTTATCAGATGGGTGGAAACTACTGGAAGAAATGGGAAAAACCGTTAATCGATTGCTTAACAGGATTGCAAAGACTGGAGGACAAAGATGCGTGTGTTTTCGGCTCGTGGGACCCGATTGGTGCATGGGGGACTGCAGGTGGTCGTGTTTATGCAACGGCAATAAATGCGCTGACGCTAGAAGTTTACTATCGTTACGAAAGAACTGGAACAACCTCAGACGATTAATTGTGTTACAAATCAAAAAAAGGTGCGGGGATGAATAATCCTGCACCTTTTCGAGTATTTTTGAAACTTACATAAGTTTTAACTACTGGTAGGACAGGCTTCCTAGCCTGTCATGATGATGCTGAAGGAGTCAGGCAAGATGCCTGACCTACCGTTTATTAATCATAAACAATGTAACACATTAATAATTTTAGTCGAACATATCTGCTGTGTCTGGATAATCACCTTCGGTAGTATCTTCAGGCTTGTTTTCAGTTTTTGCGGGTGGTGCAACTGGTTCAGTCGGTGCAACTGGTTCCATCGGTTCTGTCAATGCAGATGGTGATTCATTCGATGGTGTTTTCTTATCAGCTTTCTTAATAATCAACTGTTTTGGTTTTGGCTTGCTTTCATCATCAGTTTTATCGCTGGCATCTCTGCTGTCCCTGTTTTGTCTGGGATTTCTTGGTCTATCACCTCTGTCGCTTCTGTTACCCCTGTCGTTTCTACCTCTGCTTGAGTTTCTGCGTGGCTGAGCTTCTTGTTCCACGTATCCTTCTTTTGTCGCTTTATGAGACAGGCGGATTTTACCCTGTGGGTCGATGTCAATAATCTTAACATCCAGTTCATCGTTGATATTTACAATATCGGTAACTTTATCGACGAAACCGTCAGCAAGCTCGGAAATATGACAGAGCCCTTCTTTTCCAGGCAAGAATTCGACAATCGCTCCGAAATCACGAACTGAAATCACTTTTGCTTTGTATATTTTGCCAAGCTCGGGCTCTTCGACCTGTGCTCTCACGAGAACAGCAGCACGGTCAGCATTGGCAACGTTACTCGAGAAGATTTTAACCGTACCATCTTCGTCAATTTCAATAGTTGAGTCGGTTTCATCCTGAATCGCGCGAATAAATTTGCCCTGAGGTCCAATAACTGAGCCGATTTTTTCGACATCGATCTTGAACGAAACAATTTTGGGAGCATTCGGAGAAATCTCTGGACGAGGTTCTGCAAGTGCTTCAGTCATTTTACCGAGCAGGAAAATGCGTGCATCTTTTGCCTGACCAAGTGCTTTCTGCATGATTTCTCGTGTCAGTCCTTTACATTTTATGTCCATCTGTAATGCAGTGATGCCGTCGCTGGTTCCGCAGACCTTAAAATCCATATCGCCGGAATGATCTTCGTCGCCAAGACTATCAGTAAGCACAGCGTAATCTTTGTCGCTTTTAACAAGACCCATTGCAACACCTGCAACTGCTTTTTTCATCGGCACACCAGCATCGAAAAGTGCCAGAGAACCGCCGCAAACAGATGCCATCGACGATGAACCATTACTTTCGAGAATGTCCGAAGTAACGCGGATTGTGTATGGGAAATCGTCATGGTCAGGCAGCATCGCTTTAAGAGCGCGCTCCGCAAGCTTACCATGCCCGATTTCACGTCTTCCCGGACCACGTGGAAATCTGACTTCACCCACGCTGAAAGACGGGAAACTATAATGCACCGTAAACTTTTCGTGATATTCCTGCTGCATATTTTCAACAATCTGCTCATCCTTACCCGTTCCGAGTGCAACTACAACCGCTGCCTGCGTTTCGCCACGTGTGAAAACGGTGCTTCCATGCGGATATGCAAACGGTTTCACTTTTATGTCGATTGGACGAATATCTGCGAAATCGCGACCGTCAATACGTTTACGGTCTTTCAAAATTACATCGCGGATAACATCCTGAACCAGTTCTTCGAATTCTCTTTTAATAAAGCTAGTTTTTTTCTCGAAATCCACGTGTTCTTTGTGTGTTTTAACAGCTTCAGAATCACCAAGCAACTTTGCGAGAACATCAACTTTGATTTTCTTCAAGTCTTTTTTACGCTTCAATTTGTCATTTCCGAGCAGTGCTTTTTTGACTATTTTTGCGTATTTTTGGACTTCTTTTTTCAGTTTCAGCATTTCAGCATCGGTTTTGGGTTCAACAGGTTTTTCCTGCTTGATACCTGCTAATTTCAACAATTCATGCTGCATCTCCACAATTTTCTTAATCTCAACATGTGCCCTATCAAGAGCATCTAACATTTTGTCTTCGCTAAGTTCCAAGGCACTTGATTCAACCATCATAATTGCATCTTCAGTGCCTGCGACGACTAGGTCAAGCATGGAATTTTCGCGTTCTTCATACGAAGGATTTACCACGAATTCATCATCGACAAACCCGATGCGAACCGCGCCGATTGGTCCTTGAAAAGGTAGCGATGAAATCATCAATGCAGTTGATGCACCGATGATGTTCAGAACGTCATTGTCATAATTTACACCAGCGGAAAACACGATACCCTGCACAAGAATTTCGTCGCGCAACCAGTCCGGGAAAAGCGGACGAATCGGTCTATCGGTGAGTCGCATTGTTAGTATTTCTTTTTCCGAAGGGCGTCCTTCGCGTTTGATGAAACCGCCTGGGTATTTACCGGAGGCAGCATATCTTTCTCTGTAATCCACTGTCAAAGGAAGCATATCTCCGCCTTCTCTTCCTGGTTCTGTGGAAACAGCAACTAAAATCTCGTTATTTTCGTAACGCACAATCACTGAACCCGAAGCTTGCTTTGCCAAGTACCCGGTTTCAATTATCAACTTCTGACTGCCAATCTCTTTTTCAACTCGATACATGTAATTCTCCAATTTGTAATAGGGATTTTTGCATAATCTCCCAACTTATTATTTTCTCATCTCCAAAGCATTCTTTAAACGTGCAAAACGTGAGTTTAACAGACACTCAATTCAAAATCATTATTTCATAATTTATCTGACTTCTTTTTCAGCCAGTTATTTGAGAAACAATTGTTTTTATGCACTCGATGCTCGAATATGCTACGTTAAAGTTCTATTCTTTTTTTTCTTCTTCTTTCGTTTTTTTACTTTCGGTTTTCTTTTCAGCTTTTTTGTCGTTCACCTTCTTGTCGTCAACTTTCTTGTCATCGACCTTTTTGTCATCGACCTTCTTGTCATCGACTTTCTTGTCATCGACCTTCTTGTCATCGACCTTCTTGTC
>JAIOTL010000336.1 GCA_021106775.1 Planctomycetota bacterium
ATCCGCAAACATAATGTCTTCAGACGTGAAAGCAAAGATATTTACTCGGATGTTAAAATTGACATGATTTCTGCGATACTTGGCGCGAAAATTAGCGTGCCGACAATAGACGGTAACGTTGAACTCACTATCCCGCCAGGAACTCAGCCGGGCACAAAAATGCGCCTTAAAGGGCTAGGCATGGAAACACGAACCGGCAAAGGTAGTCATTTCATCACCGTGAACGTGGAAGTACCCACAAAAATCAATAAAAAACAGCACGAACTACTGATGCAATTCAAATCTGCAAAATAATTCAGGCATATTCAGCAAAACCCGATAATTGAGTATTAACCGTTGGAAAAATACGATGAATAAAGAACGAACAACATATTTCAAGCAAACTGAAACCTTCTTCGTTTCGATGATGTTCATCTTGCCGATGCTCGTTCTCTACGAAGTTGGACTATTTTTACTGAATCCACCCTATCAAAACGGCATTGGCGCAATATTCAAAATTCTGATTAGAACAATGGGGACACGGTTCGATACAACAAGCATAATTGTAATTAACTCGATAGTAATCCTTATTCTCATAATCGCATATTTTAGAAGCAAGAAAACCGGTGGTATTCGAGCGTTGTACTTCTTTACAATGCTTATTGAATCGACAGCATATGCAATTGTCCTGGCGATGTTCGCCTTTTTGTTTACCAATATTTCAAAATTCGCCCACGAGTACCTGAATCTGTCTGTGTTGATAGCAACAGATTCGGCAATATACAATAAGCTTACCCACGTTGTTTACGCAATTGGCGCGGGTTTATACGAGGAAATATTCTTCCGTCTTGGACTGTTGAACCTGCTTTTGCTTATTATTTCACACAAAATTTCAAAAACTAAAGTGAGTTCTTCGGCACTGCTGTCAGCATTACTCATCAGCAGCATTCTTTTTGCTTTTGCTCATGGCATTGGAGATGCTTCAGCACTTTCGTGGAAACCGATGCTTTTTCGAACGATAAGCGGAATGTTTTTCGGGATTGTCTTCATTCTCAGAGGATTGTCTGTTGCAGTCTATATGCACATCATTTATGATTTAATAATATTCATAATGTAATTTTGCATTGTTTTTCACAATAAAATCAATATATTAAATGCAATACTTTGATAAAAATTTTCATAAGCTATAATTAGTCGGGTATGTCTGCATAATTGCGTTTAAAAAATCGGACATACCAAAGAGTTAACAGTTGCAGAGGAAATTATGTCTCATCTAGATTTTGAACTTCGAGATATTCCACATATTGCGAGTGCTCAATTTATCACGTTATCTGGCGCAATTGATGCATCAACCTCAATTGAATTCCAGGATTACCTTGATAATCTTGTGAAAAAAGGGACGTTGAATTTTATATTTGACATGAATGGCGTTACATTTATTAATTCCTCTGGACTTGGTCTAATCGTGAACCTTGCTGATACTGCAGTGAGCAAAAAAGGTTCTTTAGTTCTTATAAACACACATGCGAAGATACGCATTGTTTTTCAAACACTTGGGCTTGATAATTATTTCAAAATGTTTGGAAATCTGTCGGATGCTCTTAGATTTCTTACGCAAAATTTACCGCAAGAACAGCAGGATGTGATAATTAAGTCCGCAGAAGATATTCTTCAAACTGAACCTCAGACAAAACATGCAACAGTTACGGATAAAACCTTGCCTGCGCCTGTTGTTGCATTGCCGATTAAGACGCATACTGCTCCTGTTGATAAAAAATCGATAGAGGAAATTAAAAAACAGCAGGAACAAGTGCCTGCACAACCTATTGCATATAAAGAAGCAGCAACTCCTGATAAACAATATGTTCCACCACCTCAGCCCATGTATGCACCTCCGCCAGACCAGATACCGCAAAAATCGACCGACAGAATCACACGAATTATTGGAACGGAAAAACGCAAAGTTTCAGCATTTATCCTGATTCCCCCTACGCTGCCGAATTTTGGTTTAACATACACTCATGTCCAAGGTGCATGTGTAAGCGTCAATGTGATTGCTGCAAGAGTTGATTATAATGATCCACAATTCATGGAAAAAGCACTGCAGATGATAAATAAGGTCAATTTTATCATCGCTGATTTCACTGGTGCAGACCAGATTGTACTTAAACAGGCACATTATGCACGCTATAAGCTTAAGCCACCGAAGCCTATCCTCGGGATTATCCAGGGTTCTCCCTCGAATCTCCCACCACAATGGCAGAAAACATCGTTTATTTCATACAAAATGACGAATCAGGGACTTGTTAGACTGAAAACAATGTTAGAGCAAACGGTTTCGCGCGCTATGAGCAAGCTGTAATATGTATTACAGACACAAATCCCACCTTCAGATTCGAAAGTAGTACACTGTCAAGCAAGTTTCGAAGGGTTGTCATTCCCGTGAAAACGGGAACCCAGACTGATACAATGTTATATTCTGACTTCTGCTGGATTCCCAATCGAGAAGGGAATGACAGTTTTTTTGAACCCTTTACTACTTTCTTGACAAAGTAGTAGTACAAACACTTTATAAATCTCGCATCCCCTCATTTGTTACATCCTGCTCCCAAAATCGATTGTTTTTACTTTTTACACTTTCTGTTCCAAAGAAAAATTTCCTTGACAGCAGAGTTGTAATAAAGAAAAAAGGATTCGGTCAAAAACGTACGATAATTTTTTAAAAAAGCTTCAGGGAGGGTATCGAATGAAAAGCATTTTATCGTTAAAATTCTCAAAAATTCTACTATGCTGTTTTATTGTTTCAATGTTGAGTTTACAGCCTCAAAGCACTTCTGCTTCGGAAACTGACAACGATGCTGACATACAAAAAATATTGAAGAATATTCCCAAGGAATTTAAGGATGATGTTAAAAGAGCTTTTGGTGAAGCAGAAGATAATGCAACAAATCTCATTGCCACATACAAAAAACTCAAAAAGGTCGAAATCGAAGGTTTTGCATTCTTAGTTGGCAATATGTCTGTAAATGACCTGAAAAATATATCTGAAGAAATTCTCACTGAGCATATTCAAGGTGCATATTTTGCCAGAGAGAGTTTTCCATGGACAAAATCGCTTTCAAAGGAAATATTCCATCATTATGTTCTTCCGTTTAGGTCTGCGCAAGAGCCGTTAGAAGCATGGCGCAAATTCTTTTATGAAGAAATGAAGCCGATTTTGAAAAAATTGGAGGACAAAACACTCGAAAATGTTGCACTGGCGGTAAATCGCTATTGCGGTTCGAAAGTGAAATTCCAGAGAACATCTGCTGACGATAAAAGCCCGTTGCAGACCCATAAACGAGGATTCGGACGATGTGAAGAAGAGATGATATATTTTAATGCAGTGGCTCGGTCTGTTGGTCTGCCTGCACGTTCAGTTTCCACGCCTTACTGGCCATTTCAAGACAATAATCATGCCTGGTGCGAAGTTTACACCGGAGTTGATACGAGAAAAGGTGCAAAGGGCTGGCATTATCTCGGAGCATGTGAACCTGCTGACAAACTTGACAAAGCATGGTTTACAAGGGTTGTAGGACGAGCAGCATTTGTAACCAGCGCGGTTATGGGCAAATTGAAAGGTGAAAACGTTCTGACCACCAGAGACAGGTTCACAATAATCAATTCAACACCCGTTTATACTGAAACCTGCAAATTGACAATGGAAATAACTGATGCTAATGGAAAACCTGTTCCAGAAGCGATAATTTATATCTCGGTGTTCAATTTTCAGTCATTGCGTCCGATTTTGGGTGTGAGAGCGGACAAAAACGGTAAATTTTCTGTTGATATCGGCATTGGCGATTATCTTATCACCTCAAAAAGCAGTGTCGGCACAGGCTGGGCAATTGCTCGCTCAAAACCGGGGACAAAAGTTACTTGCAAAATTCAATACGAAAGCCAGCATCCAAAAGGATATTACTGGCTGCGTTACCCAAAACCCGGAATAAAATATAAAAAAGAAAACGGACATACTCCTGATGTACCCGTCTTTATAGAGCAAACAACTGAACCAGATAAAGCCGTTTTGGCATTCAAAGTTACAAATCCAATAAGTGGAAAAATCAAGCCCGTTGTTGTTTGTATCGCTCCATATAACAAAACTCCCTGGATGATAAGCAGAGGAGGAAAAGCATATAACCTAAGCGGAAATGCTTCATTACCACCCTTTGAACCGGGAGATTATGTTGTTTATTGCGGTCGCAGAAACCCGAACGGCGATGTGCATCTGTATTTAAACAGAATTAAGTTGGAAAAAGGTAAACAGGTAACAATCACAATCGAAGGTGATCTGCCAATGGAAGAAGGTGGCGCACTTCCAGTTGTCAGAGAGATTAAGGAATTCCCTGAAAATGTTCTGAAGGCAACTGACGGAAAAGAGTATAAATTCGATGAAATGATGGGGGAATCGGGCGTGGTATTGGTTTTCTTCTCGCTTGAGAATGAGCCGAGTCAGCGTATGCTCCCAAAGATAAAAGCACTGCTGGCGGATGCTGAGAAAGCAAAATACAAGGTTGTCGGCATTCATGTTTATGACAAGGGAATTAAAAAACTTGATAAGAAAGCGTCTGCGAAAGATATGAATTTACCGCTGATGTTAATGGACGACCCGGCAACTCCATGGGCTGAGGTATTTAAGCTACCATTTGATGAAGTTGAGAAAAAATTCTCAAATCTGCCTGCGGTTATTGTGATTAACAAGAAAAAGAAGATAACTCTCTGGCAGGAAGGTTACGACCTAAACATAAATGCGAAAATTAAATCCGCAATTAGCAGATAATCCAGTTAATTAGACCTTGATAGATAGAATGTATAACAAATATGGTTTGGCAAAATTTACTTTTGTCATCTATGTTGTTGGATTCAGATAAACTGTTTTCGATTTAGGTGGTTAGTAAGTTTCATAAACAGATTATATGATTTTTTGCGCGTATATTGATGTAAGTGTGTATTTAGGCGAGTTTTACGAGGATTTTGTCTGTCATTCCATGTCCTAGGGCTATTCTGCTGCCTGAAACCTCGATAATGACCGGTCCGAATCCTTGTGCCTGTACTATCTGAATCACTGAACCAAGTCCCAGACCAAGCTCAGCCAGCCTTCGAGTAAAGTTTGATGCTCCAAGCAACGCAACAATCTTAAGGTCTGTGTTTTTTGGTGCTTGCCTGATCGGCATTGAAAGATTCACTGGTAAATGCTTAGCGGTTTCCGCATCCTCAATCCGAATAAAGTTGCGATTTCCTTGTTCTTCACCCAGCCCTCTATGCCTTGTTGTATATCTTCGTCTGAACATTATTCCCGCCAAATATGATTTTGAGTTTCATTCTCAATTAATGATACCCTAATTTTATCTGATTACAATGATTAAGTCTTAGAATTTGTGGATTTTAACATAATATTTGGTGTTTCAAATCTCGGAATAATGCCAATTGATGAAACTATATGGATAACCCAAGTTGTTTTACGATGGCATCCTTTGAACCGAGTAAATCCTCGATTTCTTTGATTTTGTCTGCGTCTTTAATTTTCAGTATATCCCATTGTACTCCGAGGTCGAGCAGTGCAGTATTTGCGTTAGGCATGCTTGAGAAAGCAACTATATATGGCTTCTGGAACGGATCGCTGAATTCAAACATCTCGTTGATTTGTGGAATAATATCGTTTGCGAACGTTTCACCAAGGAAAAAGTCAATTAGTATTATCTGCGGAATGGTTTTTTCGATGTCCGAGATCCTGAGGCGTAATTGCTCAAGAAATTCCTCTGCGGAAGGCATATGTCGAAGATTCAAATGTGCTGAATCCGGCACACTGTTAACGACAAGTTCGAAGTTAGCTGCCTTCGTATCAACAACCCATACTTCAAATTTATCAGGAATTGCCATATTCTCCGTTCCTCTCGAAGTGTATTGCTTGCTCACTATTATCAATAATTGCAGTTATCGAATCAGCGAGTTCCCTCACAAAACTACTATAAATATTATGGTATAAATTTTTTTACTAAAGCTTCAATCAAAAGTTTGCTTTCTTTCAGATATTG
>JAIOTL010000177.1 GCA_021106775.1 Planctomycetota bacterium
TCTGGAATTATTAATCACAAAAATTCCATCTCATGAAATTTATATTCGACTGGTTGTACTTGCATTATTTATCTTCTTCGGTGTGATAATATCGATATTCTTACAGAAACAAAAGCAGGCTGAGAAAAAAATTCACAGTGAAGCAGCAAAATGGCAAACCACCTTTGATGCTATGCATGATGCTGTTAGTCTTTTAGATTTGAATGGTATTGTGCTTCAATGCAATCAATCGCACCTAAGTTTGCTAGGGAAAAAAGAAGCTGATGTTTCTGGTAAACATTGTTGGGAAATTGTCCATGGAACCAACAAGCCGATTGATGGCTGTCCTTTTGTGAAAATGAAAAAGAGTTTTAAAAGAGAATCTATAACACTTCCAATTGGTAATAAGTGGTTTAATGTTGTCGTTGACCCAATTTTCGATACAAATAAAAACTTGATTGGTGCTGTTCATATTATCGGAGATGTCACAGAACACAAGCTACAGGTAGAGAAACTACGTATTAAAGATTTTGCATTCCAATCCACATTGAGTGCTGACAGTATTGCAAACAACGATGGATTCTTGACTCATGCTAATCTTTATTTCGTAAGGATTTGGGGGTATGATAATGTGGATGAAGTAATCGGTAAACCTATCCTTGACTTTCTTGCTGATAAGGATAAAGCTCTCGAAATTATCGAATCCATAAATAATACTGGAAAATGGGAGGGAGAATATACTGCTCTCAGGAAAGACGGCTCGACATTTATTGCCCAGTCATCTGCAAATGCTGTTTATGATGAAGAAGGCAACCAAACTGCACTTTATTCCAGTGTTGTGGACGTAACCGAGCACAAGCAGACAGATGAAGCCCTACGGAAAAGCGAGGCAAAATTGCAAAGTATTTTTGCTGCAGCTCCTATGGGAATTGGTTTAATAACAGATCGAATAATTGGTTGGGGTAATAAGAGAATATATGATATGTTAGGATACCCAATTGACAGCTTGATAGGAAAAAAGGGCAGAATTTTATATGAAAATGATAATGAATATGAGCGTGTTGGAAAAATTGTTTATGGAGATATTAAAGAAAAGGGAATTGGCGAGGTGGAAACCCGCTGGAGAAGAAAAGACGGCAGCGTTTTTGATTGTATTCTTAGAGTTACTCCTTTATATGTATCTGATCAGTCAGCAGGAAATCTTGTAGCTGTAATTGACGTAACCGAGCGCAAGCAGACGGAGGAGCATCTACGAATTGAAAGAGATAATCTGAATAACATTTTTGAATCGATGGTAGATGGCATTTATATCGTTAATCCCCAATATGATATCCAATATGTGAATTCGGCGCTTAGAAAAGCATTTGGCTCCCCAGATGGAATAAAGTGCTATAAGTATTTCCATGATGTTGATGAACCTTGCACCTTCTGCAAGAATAAGGAAGTATTTGCTGGAAAGACGGTTCGCTGGGAATGGACTTCACCCAGGAATGGTAAGACATATGACCTTGTTGACACACCAGTGAAGAATCCGGACGGCAGCATATCAAAGCTGGAAATATTCCGGGACATCACCAAGCGAAAAAATTCTGAAATAGAATTGCAGCTTTTAAGGGATAGACTCAGATTATTTATCGATTCCAGCCCTGATTTTTGCTTTCTCAAGGACAGAGAAGGTCGGTATTTATTGGTCAATACTTCCAATGCACAATATTTTGGTGAAAAGGAGTCTTTCATTATTGGCAAAACTGACTTTGATTTCATGCCTGAAGAAAATGCCCAACGGTTCAGAAAAAGCGATTTCAGAGCAATGGAAGAAAAAAAGATGATAATCGAAGAAGAAATAGTAAACGAAAATGTTTACGAGACTCGAAAAATACCAGTGATCCAAAATAAAAACGTTATTGGGGTTGCTGGAGTTATTCGCGATATTACTGAAAGCAAACAAGCAGAAAAAGAATACAAGGAACTTGAGGAGCAGTTCAGACAGGCACAAAAAATGGAGGCAATCGGCGTGCTCGCAGGCGGGGTTGCACACGACTTCAACAACATTCTCAACGTCATACTCGGTTATTCCGAGCTTCTAATTGATAAACTTCACAAAGATGACCCGATGCTTCACAAAATCAACAATATCAGGAAAAGTGCAGAAAGTGCAACAAGCCTGACTCGCCAGCTTCTGGCTTTCAGCAGGAAGCAAATACTTCAGCCAACTGTTTTAAATTTAAACAATATCGTTAAAGATATGGAGAATATGCTGCATCGCCTTATTGGTGAAGACATCGATTTAGAATCTGTTCTTGAGGAAAATCTACATTCTGTCAATGCTGATAATGGTCAAATTGAGCAGACAATAATGAATATCGTAATAAATGCACGAGATGCAATGCCTGTTGGCGGAAAACTCCTTATTGAGACTCAGAATGTTGAGTTTGATGACGAGTATGTGAAAAATCACAAGGATGCTACAATCGGACATCATGTCATGCTTGCAATCAGTGACACTGGTATTGGAATGACAAAAGAAGTTCAAGAAAGAATTTTTGAGCCGTTTTTCACAACAAAAGAACGTGGTAAGGGTACAGGACTTGGCATTTCAACAGTTTACGGGATTGTAAAACAAAGTGGGGGAAGCATCTGGGTTTATAGCGAAGTTGGCAAAGGTACAACTTTCAAGATATATTTCCCAGCTGAGTTGACTAAACCTACGCCCAAAAAGATAACTATTACTGAACCAAAAATCCGAAAAAAACCCGCAACAATCTTAATCGTTGAAGACAACAAATCTATGTGCGCAATGATAGGTGAAATCTTGGATATCGAAGGATTTAGAGCCTTTTTGGCATACAGTGCTGATGAAGCAATTTCGCTTTATAAAAAGCATGAACAAGACATTGATATGGTGTTAACTGACGTTGTTATGCCCGGTATGAGCGGTAAAATGTTGGTTGAAAATTTACGAAAAATAAATTCCCAGCTCAGAGTTCTTTTCATGTCAGGTTATACCGACAATGCCATTGCCCATCATGGCGTGCTTGATGAGGGTACTCATTTTATTCAGAAACCCTTCATGGTTAAGGAGCTTGTAAAGAAAATAAACTCCACACTTGACGAACCTGAACCTGAAGTTGTCTAAGAACATCGAAGAAGATTGAATATAGTTTTTATTTACAAATACAGCTTAACATTTCAAATTTATGAGGATTTGACTTAACTGAGAAGTGATTCACTTCCTCAAGTTCTTGTAACAAAAAAAGTGCTATTTTACTCCGTTTTTGGTTTTAGCAAGAAGTTCGTCAAGGTATTTCAGAGTTGACCAGAGCTTGATTGATTTACCCTTTGAGCCTGAAACAAAAATTTTCCTGTCATGTGAGAAACTCACAGAATAAACAGGCTCAGTAAGCGTAATTGTACGTAGTTCTTTTACATTGTGGATATTGCTTACATCCCAGAGTTCGATTTTACCTTCCCAAATCGAATATCCATAATTATCTTTCTTACCAGTATCACTGTCTGAAGCTGAAACGAGAATCTTCCCATCAGAAGAGAAACTCACAGAATAAACAGACAATCTATGTCCCTTAATTGTGCGAATACAACTTCCGCTTGCTGCATCCCAGAGTTTGACAGTTTTATCGAATGAACCTGAAGCGAGAGTATTTCCGTCAGGCGAAAAACTTACTGAAAATACACCACCACTATGACCTTCAAGTGTACGGAGTTCTTTTACATTGTTTATATCGCTTATGTCCCAGAGCTTGATAGTTTTATCAAATGATGCTGATGCGAGAATCTTTCCATTTGGCGAGAAACTTACAGAAAATACACTACTACTATGTCCCTCAAGTGTGCGAAAGCATTTACCGCCCGATACATCCCAGAGCTTGATAGTATTATCTCTTGCACCTGATGCGAGAATCTTTCCGTCAGGCGAAAATCTCACATCCCTAACACTATGACTATGTCCCTCAAGTGTATGGAGTTTCTTTACTTTAGCAATATCGCTTACATCCCAGAGATTGATTATGCCAGGCTTTTTCGATTCACTCGAAGCTGAAGCAATAAATTTTCCATCAGCTGAGAAATTTACTGAAAAAACATCACCACTATGTCCCTCAAGTGTGCTAACGCATTTACCGCTTGATACATCCCAAAGCTTGATAGTATCATCGTATGAACCAGAAGCGATAATCTTCCCATCAGGCGAGAAACTCACCGACCAAACACTACCATTATGTCCCTCAAGCGTACGAATTGGCAAACTTAAAAATCTTTTCTTTATCTCATCCGCATGTTTTCCACTTGGGTAATTGCTCAAGTACGCTTCACAATCCTGAAATGTGCCATTTTTCGCCATTTCATAGGCTCTTTCTGTTTCTTCTTCCATTTGTAATTTCAGAAGCTTAACTTCATCTATATTCAAAATGTCTTTAAGATATTTTTGGGTGGGCCAAAGCTTGATTGTACTATCCGCCGAACCTGAAGCGAGAATCGTTCCATCAGGTGAGAAACACACGGAATAAGCAGAACTATTATGTTCCTCAAGTGTGAGGAGTGCTTTTACATTGCATGGATCGCTTACATCCCAAAGTTCGATTTTACCGTCCCAAATCGAATATTCATCAGCATCTTTTTTACCAGTATCTCTTGCTGAGGCTGAAGCGAGATTTTTTCCATCTGGCGAGAAACCAACAGAAAAAACAGTCCCTGTAAGTCCCTCAATTGTGTGAAGTACTTTTGCATTGCTTGGTTCGGTTACGTCCCAGAGCTTGATAGTTCTATCCAATGAACCTGAAACGAGAATTTTCCCATCAGGTGAGAAATCTACTGATGAGACCAAATTTCTATGTCCCTCAAGTGTGTTAAGTTCCTTAACATTAATTGTATCACTTACATCCCAAAGCTTGATTTCACCTATCAAATTTGCAGACCCAGAATCATCTTTTGTGCCAGTTTCTCTATATGAACTTGAAGCAAGAAGTGTCCCATCAGGCGTGAAACTTACAGAATTAACAAAACTACTGTGTCCCTTAAGTGTGCAGAGTTCTTTTGCAATGCTCATATCGCTTACGTCCCAGAGCTTGATTTCACCGAAAGATTCGAAATTGTTCCAATCCCATCCACCAGAACCTGAAGCGAGAATCTTCCCGTCAGGCGAGAAACTCACAGAATAAACAAAACCTTTGTGTCCCTTGAGTGTGAGTATGCATTTGCCGCTAGATACATCCCAAATCTTGATTTCAGTATCTTCATCAGTTTTTAGCATTCCAGTATCGCTTACTGAACCTGATGCGAGAAGCTTCCCATCAGGCGAGAAACACACAGAATATACATAATTACTGTGTCCATTAAATGTACGAATGCATTTACCGCTTGATACATCCCAGAGCTTAATTTCACCTTCCCAAATTATGTATCCCTTATCATCATCCTTACCAGTATCTCTACGTGAGCCTGAAGCGAGAATCTTTCCATTGGGCGAGAAACTCACCGAACGAACAGCAGCATTGTGTCCCTTGAGTGTGAGAAGTGACAGATTTAAAATTCTCTTAATAATCGCATCAGCATATTTTCCATTTGGATATTTAGTCAGATAAGCAGCACAATCATGAGAAACGCCATTTTTTGCTTCAATATAAGCTTTATCTTCAATTAACCTATTTGCTTTCTGCTCGTTAAGAACAGTATCGTCTGTTTCTACAGTTGTTTCGCAGGAAACGAAAACGAAAACACACAATAAGATAAGAATTCTAATAAGGTTATCCATTTTTACTCCATTTTGGCTTATATCAAAATATCATACAAAATTATACAAGATTGATATAACTCAGCAAATCTGTTTATTTTTTGCAGCGTGTTTGAATAATCTGTCGAAATTTATGGATTTAAGATTCAGGGGGTAATAAATGGTTTTATCTGCGAGTTTACCAAACTTCGAAAGATATTGTACACCCTCTGTTACTGTTGCATTGTATGTTCTTCAAAGTTGAGATGAAGCTATCATCAATAACCTCTTTCGTATGTCAATCGCATTGTCTACAATATTTTATTTGACATTCGTATGAAAGTGTTCAGAAAAGAAATTGTGAATAAAATCACAATAAAGGTCTTTTTATCTTGTTTTGGTGAAAATTTTTGCCAGGATACGAAATTGGAAATAATACTCTCGATATGTTTTATAATAATTGCCAATACGTAAATATCATACAAAACTAAACATAAGGATTCACTACATCGATGAAAACACCAATTGCACATACCTTCAGAAAAATTGAAATGCACTACTTCATGTGAATTTTATCTTGCAGAGGATAGTTACCTTCATTCATTAAGACAAACCTTCAAATTAACAGTGTATGAAGAATTTTAGTATTAATCAGTAATACTTTTCAGGAAAAAATTAATAAATTCATTAAACGTTATTAAAATATTACATAACGCTTAACATCCAAACTTTTTAACAGGAATAAAATGGAACACACAACATTAGTAGACGAAGCAATCAACGAGCATGGCATAAAGCGTGAAAACCTGCTTCCGATTCTCCAATCGATTGTTTCTAAGAAATCATTCGTAACCCAGGAAGACATGGCAATTATTGCTGAAAGACTTGAGCTTTCAGAAGCTGAAGTTTACGGAACAGCAACGTTTTACTCCTTCCTTGACATTGAAGAACGTGGTGAAAATATCATCAGGATTTGCAAAACCCTTATCTGCTCCATGCAGAATAAAGAGACAATTATCGAAGCAATCGAAAATCATCTACACATCAAACTTGGAGAGAAAACACCAGATAATAAGTTCTCATTGCTTGAGACAAATTGTCTAGGTTTTTGTCATAAAGGACCTGCAATGCTGGTAAATGATGATGTTTACACAGAAGTTACACCTGAAAAGGCAGTTGAAATCATTAACAAATACAAATAGGAATGGAGAATCATGGACGAACAAAAACAAGAACAGACACGCAGAGAGCAAACTCGGTGGCTTGCTCAGCTTCAAGAAAAGGTCGGATTGATTTTCAAACCCACAGATAAAATCTTTGACATTCTTGATTCTGCTCTAAAACTCACTCCTGACCAAATTATCAAGAACGTACTTGACTCAGGCTTGAAAGGTCGTGGAGGTGCAGGTTTCTCAACAGGTCTCAAATGGAAATTCGCATAGAATGCTCAAGGCGAGAAAAAATACGTAATATGCAACGCTGACGAAGGTGAGCCTGGTACATTCAAAGATCGTGAAATCCTTGACACGGTACCTGATAAAGTTCTTCTCGGTATGGCAATTTGT
>JAIOTL010000171.1 GCA_021106775.1 Planctomycetota bacterium
AAAAAAAATGAACCCAAAAAATTTACCAGACGACAATTTATCAAACTTTCAGGAGTTGTCGGCGGAGGTGCATTAATTGCTGGAGGTTCATATCTTCTCGGTAAGAAAATCAAGGAGGAACAGGGGATTGTTCTTTCGGATACTGCGATGTCAACGTTTGTAACTGTTTCGATTTTCGGAAAAGACAGAAAAGAGGCGGAAAATATTGCTAAACTCGCTCTGTCACGCATGAAAACACTTGAGTCAGAGTTGACAAGATTTAGACCTTCAGGCGCACCAGCGAGATTGAACAGAGATAAGAAGCTCAATGCTATTTCAGGCAGCATGAAGCAGCTAATTGAAACTTCAATGATGATTCAACGCGAATCTGACGGTGCATTTGACCCTGCGATTTTACCTGTTCTCAACGCGGTTAAAAAAGGCGGCAGTATTTCGGATGTAAAAGCTTTGCGCGAAATTACGGGGGATGGTGCATATGCCTACAACGGAAACTCAATCAAACTCAAAAATAACAAAGTTGAACTCACTTTTGACGGTGTTGCCAAAGGTTTTATTATTGATGAAGTCGTTAAAATGCTGGCTCAGCACGGTGTACGCAACATGATTCTCGATGCTGGCGGCGATATTCAGACTCTTGGAAATCATCCCGACGGCAGATCCTTTGTCATCGGCATAAAGCATCCGAGACAGACGGGTGAAATCGCGAGGATGAAGCTTTCCGGCAGAGCTGTCGCAACTTCAGGCGATTATGAAAATAATTTCAGCTCGGACTACAAAAGACATCATTTAGTTGACCCAAAATCAGGCAAATCTGCCAATAACGTTGCATCAGCAACAGTCGTTGCACCAAATGCGATGCTCGCAGACGCCTGGTCAACCGCACTTTTCGTGCTTGGCTCAGACAAAGGCATTAAATTGCTTGATAAACTCGATGGAATCGATGGTCTTGTCATAACAAAAGAAGGCAAAATCATCAAAACATCTAGATTCCCGCTTGTTTAAGCTCAAGAGTGTAAACCTTAACAATGGTAACATCAAAGGAGATACATATGCGCTGGCTTAGAAACCTCATGGCTTCGAAAAGAGGTTATTTCTATACTGAGGGTGGCATTCACATGGAAAAGCATAAGGAACAAAGCCACAAAGCACCTCTCGAAGATATGCCGATACCTAATGAAGTCGTCATTTACCTTAGACAACATGTCGGTGCTATGCTTGAACCTACTGTTAAGCCGAAAGATTCTGTAAAAGTCGGTCAAATAATCGGTGACTCAAAAGCTTTCGTGAGTGCTCCTGTTCATGCTACAATTTCCGGGACAGTCAAGAAAATCGAACCAAGACTTTGTCCCACAGGTGAAACTTTACCTGCAATCGTGATAAAAGGTGACGGCAAGGACGAATGGGAAAAACTTACACCCATGAACCCCTTGAAAGCCAATAAAAAAGATATTATCGACAGGATTCGAGCTGCTGGTATTGTCGGACTTGGTGGCGCGGGTTTTCCAACGTTTATCAAGCTTCAACCACCAACCGCTGTTGATTCGTTGATTATTAATGCTGCTGAATGCGAGCCATACCTAGCAAAAGATTATCACCTAATGAAAGAATTCACTGATGACGTGATGCTTGGTGCAGACATCGTCGCTCGCACAATAGAAGTTGAAAACAGATATTTTGCCATTCACGCCGACAAAATGGATATAGTTCCCAAACTTAAGGAAATTGCTGCAAAATATGACTTCAAAGTTGTCGTTTTGCCTGTGAAATATCCGCACGGAGCAGAAAAAGTGCTTATTGACGCGGTTATCGGCAAACGTGTTCCACCCTTCAAACTCCCGTTTGATGTGGGTGCAATGGTTTTCAACGTTGAAACATGTCTGGCAATCACAAAAGCGGTGCGCGACGGCAAGCCTCTCGTCGAAAAATACCTGACCGTTGCTGGCGAAGGTATTTGGCATACAAAAAATCTAAAAGTCAGAGTCGGGACAAATGTACAGGATATCGTTGATTATTGCGGCGGATTAACTCAGGAATGCAGACGTATAATCTTTGGTGGACCAATGACTGGTTTTGCGATGGTTAATCTAAATACGAATGTTGTCAGACTAACTGCAGGTTTCATCGGTTTGACTGATTCTCAACCCGAGTTCGGTCCTTGCATTCGGTGCGGCAGATGCGTAACAGTTTGTGATAACGGCATGAATCCGAGTTTAATATCAACCTACATCGAAAAAGGTTTGTACGATCCAGACTTGAATACAACTGCTTGTGTAGAATGTGGAGCATGTTCGTATATTTGTCCTGAGCACAGACCGATAACGCATTTTATACGTGTTGCAAAGAAGATGCACATGGAATGGGAAGCAAAACAGAAAAAATAGTCTAGTTATTCTTACTTGAATTTAATGGTTTGAAAAAGCCTGTCTGAAAATTAAACAACGGAGAAAGATATGGCTGAAGATGTGAAAGATAAATTATTACTGGTTTCAGCACCGCCTCATATGAATACGGGTGTTACAACCAAACAGATAATGCGTGATGTTCTATTGGCGCTCCTGCCTGCTGCCGTTTGGGCAGTCCTTGGGTTCGGCTTGCAGACGTTGCTTGTGATACTTGTTGCGATGTTTACGTGTCAATTTACTGAATGGGTCTGTAATAAACTCATGAAAAGTAATAGAAAACGTGATAATTCCGCACTTTTGACGGGTTTACTTTTCGCTTTCTGCCTGCCTGCAAATATCAGTTTGTATGTTGTTGTCATCGGGTCAATATTTGCGATTGCTATTGTAAAAATGATGTTCGGTGGAATCGGGAACAATATCTTAAACCCGGCACTTGCTGCACGAGTTTTCGTCGGATTGAGCTTTCCCACAAGTTTCTCGAACTGGATTCCCAATGCATTAACAAGTTCTGATGCAATAACTTCTGCGACACCTTTGCAGCTTTTAGCTAATGCAGGTTCAGCTGGTAGGTTTGATTCGATGCAACTTGAAGTTTCAAAGCTTTCTAACTGGAACTTATTATTCGGCTCGCATAGCGGCGCACTAGGTGAAGGTGCAGCTTTATTGCTCATCATCGGTGGAATATACCTGCTTTGGAGAAAAATTATAAGCTGGCACATCCCGATTACATTCATACTTTCATTTATGGTTTTGTCATTCATCGCTTGGGTAACAAGTGATAGCGGAACTGATTTCGGGATGGCAAACCCGATTTATCATCTGCTTTCAGGTGGTTTGATTCTTGGTGCGTTCTTCATGGCTACAGATTATGTTACAAGCCCAATAACGAAGAGTGGACAGATTGTTTTTGGCATCGGATGCTGTGTTTTGACGTTTATGATACGGTTCTACGGCGAATATCCTGAAGGTGTGATGTATTCAATATTGTTCATGAACTTAATGATGCCTATGATCGAATATTTCATGCCAGCAAGCATTTCAGTTTGGTTAAGAAAAAATCAGAAGGAAAAGTTAAAAGCGCTGAAGCTTAAAGAATCTGAAGGAACAGAATAAAATAACTGCATAAATACGGAGGTTTTTAATGAATAAAGATTTAATACTTGCTGCGTTTGCAGTTTCAATAATCTCACTAATTTCAGGAGCGCTTTTGACTGTCGTTGAAAACGTAACTTCTGAACCGAGAAGAAAAATTGAGAAACAGAAAATAGAAGACGGTTTGTCGAATGTTTTTCCTGAAAATGTTGAAATCGAACAGAAAAGCCCTATTGAAGGTAAGAAAATCGATGAACTAGAGGAAGAACAACGGTTTTTTATTTTCAATGCTGAAGATAATAGGGAATACAAACTAAAAGTATGGACTGCATACAAAAAACAATTAATTGCTTCTGAGAATGCTGACAAAACTCCGAGAATTCCGGTTGCCCGCGCATATCTAACCGGTGCTCAGGGTTATGGTGGAAAAGTGATGTTGTTGCTTGGAGTCAAGTACAATCAATTCAGGGATTATAAAACAAAGAAGTTTGAAATTTCTGGCAGCATAAAAAATTATGTAATTCAGGAGATGAGTAAGGAAACACCAGGACTTGGCACAATTGTGGCTGAGGAGAAATTCGTTTCACAATGGCGCGGCTTGTCGCTTGGAAAAGAACTTAATCTCAAAATGAGCGGTGGTAAAATTGATGCCATCACCGGAGCGACAATTTCATCTGATGCTGTAAATAAAGCAATTCGGGCTGCAATGGAGCTTGATGCAAAATTGAGAAACGATGACAAAGAAAAATATTTCGATGCAATAATGAAATTCGATAAAGTATGGAAAGAAAATCAGGCTGAGATATTGAAAACTACAGAACTCGCAAAAAAGATAAAAGAAGCAGCAGACCGCAAAAAACTCGAAGAAGAAAAAAAGATTGCTGACGCAGAAAAATTGAGAATAGCTAAGGAAAAAGAGAAAGAAGCTAAGAGAATAGCTGATGAGGCAGCAAAGAAAAGTGCTGATGCAGAATCTAGTATGACTGAAAAGTATGAAAAATTAGAAATCGAAATCGAAAATTTGAAAAAGCAGAATGCTGAGAAGGCAAAACAAATCAAACAATTGACAGATGAATTGAAGAAAATGAAAGCAGAACTTGAGAAGAAACCTGAAACTCAGCCTAAAAATAAATAAAAAATGCCAAAAGGAGAAAATATATGTCGTCGCAACCAACTCTTGGAAAAACATTATCAGGCGGATTTTGCGGACAAAACCCCGTGCTGAAACTCGCTCTCGGACTTTGCCCCGCACTTGCGGTTACAACAACTTTCGTGAACGGTTTCGCAATGGGTTTAGCAGCAACATTCGTTCTCATAATGTCAAGCTTGATTGTATCATTGATAAGAAAGTTTATTCCTGCAAGCACGCGATTGCCGATTATGATCGTTGTGATTGCTACGTTTGTAACAATAGTTCAGCTTGTAATGGCTGCATATTTGCCTGATTTGAACAAGGTTCTCGGTATATTTATACCTCTTATCGTTGTAAATTGCATGATTCTTGGACGTGCTGAAGCTTTTGCCCGCAAAAACAAATCCATGCTGTCTTTTGTTGACGCAGTTGGAATGGGCTTTGGCTTTCTTTGGATATTGTCGCTTGTCGGTTTAGTTCGCGAAATTTTGGGTGCAGGTAAAGCATTCGGAGTAACATTGTTCCCAGAAGAATATGCTATCAGGATTTTCGGACAGCCTGCTGGCGGATTCCTAGTTGTCGGCATTGCAATTGCGTTGTTCACTATCTGGGAAATCGCGAATAAATTTAAGGAAAATCAAGAATCAAAAGAAGCTTTCGGTCTGGCACAAAAGGAAATCAAGAAAAGTCAGGGTTCGATTGCCTAAAAAAGAGAATAAAAAGGAGCATATAAATGGATCAATCAATGTTTTTAATATTCTTCACAGCAGCGATGGTTAATAATTTAATTTTAACCAATTTTCTGGGTTTATGCCCGTTTTTTGGGGTATCAAAGCAGAAAGAAGCAGCGTTAGGCATGAGTTTCGCTGTACTTTTCGTGATGATAATGACTGTTATCATCACATGGCCTCTATTTAAGCTGTTGGTTTTTCTTGACCTGAAATATTTACAGACATTGTCATTTATTCTTGTAATTGCGTCTATGGTTCAGCTTGCTGAGAAAGCAATCAAGAAGTTGTCGCCGGTTCTTTATGACCAGCTTGGAATTTTCCTTCCACTCATCACAACGAACTGTGCGGTATTGGGTGTTGCGTTTCTGGCAACTCAGCCTGATGTCAATTATTCATATAGTGAAGCATTGGTTTATGCATGTGGAAGCGCAGTGGGCTGGGGTTTCGTCTTGATTCTGTTCGCATTCATTCGTGAAAGACTTGCTTTGTACAAAATTCCCAGAATTTTTGAAGGATTGCCCATTGCATTTATCACAGCAGGTTTAATGGCAATCGGATTTATGGGTTTTATCGGAATGTTTAAATAAGACAAAGGTGATGGAAATCACTTGTGTAAATATCAGGAGGAAAACAATGACTGCGATGATTTTTGCAGCAAATACAACAATGATTTTTATTTACGCTCTCATAGTAATGGGTGTGCTGGGTTTGCTTCTCGGTCTATTTCTCGTCATTGCTGAGAAATTTCTTGCGGTTAAGGTTGACCCGAGATACGAAAATATAATGGAAGTGCTTCCACAGGTCAATTGTGGTGCTTGCGGATACAGCGGATGTGCTGGCTATGCTGATGCCATGGTTGTCGGAACAGAAACCGATTTTACCAAGTGTGCACCTGGAGGACCGGATATAATTGTGGAAATTGACGCTTATGTTCGTGGCGTGGCAATTCCAAAAGATGAGGCTGATGACAGTACTATCAATTACAGGTCAGAATCGATTAAAAAGAAAGTAAAATCGTTTAAAAAATCGATGCAGGAGAAATCAAAAGTAAAATACGCAACTTTGAATTGCAATGGTGGAACTCGTGCAAAAGACCGACATATTTATAGCGGTATTGATACGTGTGAATCGGCTCATGTAATGTACGGAGGACAGAAAGGATGTGTTTTCGGCTGTCTCAGTTTTGGAGATTGCGATAAAGCATGTCCGTTTGATGCGATTACAATGGGTGAAGATGGTTTGCCGAAAGTTGACAAGGCACTTTGCACCGGTTGTGGTATTTGCGTGGATGCCTGTCCTAAAAATATTCTTGAGCTGATGCCAGCGAATACTGCTGTTGTAATCGCCTGTAGCAACACGGAAATCGGCGGACATGTGAAGAAAAACTGTGAAGTTGCCTGTATCGCTTGTAAACGCTGCGCAAAAGCATGTCCTGAGAAAGCGATTGAGATGGTTGATAATCTTGCAGTAATTGATTACAGCAAATGTACAGGTTGTGGCAAATGCGTAAAGGTTTGCCCGACAAAAGCAATTATGGTCGGCTATGAATCTGCAAAAATTTCACCAGAAACAATTTCAAACGCTTTTAGAATATAAATTGCTAAAAATATAAAATTCCTCAGTGCTTTGCTGAGGTTTTTTTTGTAATGTATGGTTTTTATATTGTGATTTTAACATCAAGGATGCTTTATGGATTTTTTACTTGGTGAAGAAGATATGATGATTCAAGAAACTGCGAGAAGATTCGCGAATGAAACTTTGAGTCAATGGGCTGAGCAGATGGACAGAGATTGTGAATTCAATATGAAAGCGTTCCAAACTTCTGCTGAACAGGGATTTACCGCAATAACCGTACCTGAAGAATATGATGGCATGGGTGCCGGCAACCTGCAGCTTTCTCTTGTTATGGAAGAAATAAACAGAGTCTGTCCTGCAACTGGTATAACTTTGTCTGTTCATAATTCGTTAGTGAACAATGTGATATTAAAATACGGGACTGATGAACAGAAAAGAAAATATCTTCCTAAATTGGCGGCGGGCAAGTGGATGGGTGCATATTCTATCACTGAACCTAATTCCGGCTCAGATGCTGCTGCAATAATCTGTAAAGGTAAAAAAGAAGGCGATAACTGGATTCTCAACGGTGTTAAATCTTTCGTAACAAGCGGTGAATATGCGAATTTGGTCGTAACATTCGTAAGAACAGGCGAGGAAAGAAAAAATGGAATCACTGTATTTCTTGTAGAGACAACATTACCTGGTTTTTCCTTCTCAAAAGCTGAGAAAAAAATGGGGCTACGTGGTTCAAAGACAAATGAAATTACTTTTACCGATTGTATCGTCCCAGCATCGAATATTCTTGGCAAAGAAGGTGAAGGATTCGCGATTGCTATGGAAACTCTCGATGGAGGAAGAATCGGCATTGCTTCTCAGGCACTGGGCATAGGTCAGGCAGCCTTTGATGTTGCATTGAAATATACGATGGAAAGAGAAGTTTTCGGTAAAAAATTAATGAAATTACAGGCGATTAAATTCAAAATTGCTGATATGGCTATAAAACTTGAGTCAGCAAGATTGATGGTCAGAAAAGCAGCATGGCTTCGCGACCAAGGTTTAAATTGCACAAGAGAAATCTCGATTTCGAAGGTTTTAGCGACCGAAGCTGCCGATTTTGTAACCGATGAAGCACTTCAGATTCTTGGTGGGGTTGGTTACACGGAAGATTTTCCGGTTGAAAGACATTATCGTGATGCCAGAGTTACCAGGATTTACGAAGGAACATCAGAAATTCAGAGACTCGTTATCGCCCGAAGCTTTCTGCGCAAATAAAACTCAAGTATGCTTTATTTCATTCTGTTTAGTGTGATTTCGCTGGCATATCCAGTATATGATTCCTCACCTTCAGTCCAATCAACGGATGTCGGATAATAACCTTCGAACAAATCGACATAATCATCAGAATTTTTCTCAAGCAAACTACCGATGATGTCACTCAGCTCAAACGATGCCTTCTTTATCGTATTGATGAGAGCGACCGTCGGCTGAGGAATTTTGCCGATAGTTGAAAGAACCTTGTTCAAACTGCTTTTCTCAATCGCTTTTGTTACTTTTTTCATGGTATAACCGAAATTTCGAACACCCTGGTCAGATTCCCAGATCATAATGCGCAAAGCGATG
>JAIOTL010000473.1 GCA_021106775.1 Planctomycetota bacterium
AGGATGTTGGCGGCGGCGCAATAAACTGGTAGTGATTTGCCAATGATATGCAAATTACAAAATTTACTCAGCAAACTGCATATTTATGCTTAGGATGCGCAAATTTAACAAGATTATTGAATTATGTCAGAAAGTTTGAGAAGTGCGTCTTCCTGCGTGTTTTCGATAATGAAGAAATCAATCAGCCCAAGAAATTGTGCCATGTCGCTAATCGGGTCAGGCACATTGTACATGATTAGTGAACCGTCAATCAGCTTTAGTTTGTCTGAAAGTGTAACGAAATATGCAAATCCGCTTGAATTCAGAAATTTCAAGTCCTTCAAATCAAGCACGAGATTTAACAGACCGCTTTTTACGATGACGTCCATGCTGTACTTCAGCTTCTTATCAGTTGTAACATCAACGATACCACTAATAAACACAAGTGCCGAGTCCGGAATGTTGTCAATGTGCTGAGGAGTGATTGTAAGTTCTGCCACGTATAAGCTCCTAATGCCCGACTTACGTAAATGCAATATTATATTGTAGATTATTACACGTTGGATGCATTAAAAAAGTTGTATTTGTACAATATTTCATCTGGACAAGTTAATATTTGACAAACAACCATGAAAAAAGGAGAAGCCAATGCTTCTCCATATGTTTATCAATTATGGTTGATTATTCTTTGTCAAGAATGTTAACACGCCATTCATCACTGTTTGCCCGAACCAAAGGCGCATACATTGCTTCAACGACTGTCGGAAGCGCATGGAATTTACCGGGAGCTTCTGCGCGCAGACGGTATGTGAGTGTGTGTTTACCTTGAGGAACCCAGCTTGCGAACATGCTCACACGTTCATCGCGGAATTCCATGAAAACACCGAGTCCATCGCGCCATGTGTAGCCCGACTTCTTCGAAACAGCTTCGCAACCTGCGGGTTTCATGTCGTTGAACATCACGTATTGATAATCGTTTTTCGAATCAATCACAAGCACAACTTCAATGAGATCGCCCGACTTGACCTCATCAAGGTCTTTAAGTTCGGTCTTCTCCCAGGTTATGCGTCTGCTGCCGTCCGTTGCATCAGGATTCAAAATCTTCTCGGTGAGTTTGTAATATTTTCGCTCAACAAAGATTTCGTATCCCGCTTTCTTGATGGGAACTGACATGTCGTAGGTTTTCAGCGTCGCAGTCCAGGCAAACGAACCCTTACCCTTTTTCACGATTCTAACAACGCCTTTACCATCCTCAACATCAACACCATGAATCATGAAAGAAGGTTTCATTGTAAGCAAATTTTCCTTAGTAACGTGGATTTTCTCGTAGAGCTTGTCGCCGTAGTAAATCTCAATATTATAATCCGCTTCGAGTTCGCCACGCTGCTTGGCATAATCCATCAACGATAGAATCGCCATTGCGGACCCCTTCGTTGACTCCCATTTGTTGCCCTGACGATGGTTAATGACCCAGCGTGACAGAGGTTCGATGAGTTTGTGTTCGGGTTTGATGGCAGCAAGTGCGCGAAGGACTGCTGTGTTTGTCTCAAGAGCGTTGTTCCACCAGTACCACCAGCCGTCGCTCGAAGTCGTCCAGTACGCAGTACCCGATTGTGCGTCATATTTCGCATAATCTTCGATGTTTTCGATGAGGAGTTTAGCTTTTTCAACCTTGCCTGCAGTGTGCAGAGCGAGTGCGAAGTATGAGCGGCTCAGATGATTGAAATCCGCACGTCTTTCCATCAATTTCTCGACGTAACGCTCGTACTGCTCTGTTGAGCCGAATTCTGTTGTATCATAATAAGGCGAAAGCGCATATGCCATGAAAGATGCACGATGCAGATTCCGTTCAAGGAGGAAACTCTTGCCGAGGAAAGAAACTGCACGTTTTACGATATTTTCGTCAAACTTGATTCCGTTTTCCCTCGCAAGTGTTAAACCGTGAACGACGTATGCTGTCATGTAGGGAGATGAGCTGAAACCCTTGAACCAACCCCATCCGCCATCACCGTTCTGCCATGATGCAATACGGGCGAGAGCTGAATTAATGACGTTAGTCAGAACCTGCTCGTCAAACACTGGATTATCACGGAAAAGATTTATGCTTCCTCTGTCCCATTTGTCAGTCTTGATGAGTGCTCTTCGTGCCTGAACGTCTTCCAGGCTGATTCCCATATCTTTCAAGGTGCCGCGAACAACGACTGCTGGCATAAACCGGCTCATTGTCTGTTCGATACAACCGTATGGATATCTAATCAGGTAAGGAATTGCGTCCATACAGGCGGTTGCAACCGTTGGTGTCATGCCGATGCGCACCCATGTCTTACTCGGGTCAAAATCTTCAGGCAATTCCATATTAAGTAATTTCTCAGCATCACCTGACATTGCACCAGCATAAGTCATAAATTTTTCAATTCCATGACGATATGCAGGGAATATCATTGTCATCATATCTGATTCTTTCGAACTCAGAGCAGATACTGTTATTCTGACGACGCCGTCGCTGTGAACCTTCAAGTGCCAATCCTGACGCATTTCGCCCTTTCCTGGCACGATAACATCCTTCTCGTACTTGATTCTTGTGTCAGTCATTGCCGGCAAATCTTCAGAATCTGAGAGGAAACTCGGAACTTCGAGGATAACCTTAACTTTTTCATCAGTTGCGAATTTATTATGAACAATCGTTGAGACCACCAACTCATCTCGTTCCATGAAGAATCGAGGAGCAGCAAGCCGAACGATAATGTTCTTTGTAACCATCGTTTTCGCTACCCCCTGACCAACTTTTGAGTCCTTTGTCGCACCGCGAACGGTGATTCTGAAAGTCGAGAGATTGTCAGGATAATTGAACTTCACAACTGCAGAACCGCTTCTGTCCGTCCTTACTTTCGAGCTGTAAAATGCTGTATCCTTGAAGTTTTTACGCTCTTTGGGTTTAGCGACAGCTGAAGGGTCTTCAGCAACTTTACCTAAATGTTCACCGAGTCTGCCAGATGATTCACCTTTTGATTCCATTGGCGCGCCGGGTGCTTTTTTCTTCGCATTTAATTCTCCGCCGCGGCTTCTGCGTTCATTTCTTCCGCCTTGACCACCATATCCGCCACCGATACCATCCTCCATTTCTTCATCCATGCCCCAATCACCATTCTTTGATTTGTCTTGAACTCCTGAAGGACCACCGCTGTAATCTTTTCTGTGTTTTTCAGTGATTTTCTTTTTCAGTCCGTCAAGTGTGCTTTTTCCGGTTCTGATTTCTTCAAGCTCCTTTGGAGTAAGATAATCGCGTTGGAACCAGCCTTTTGAGTACCAGCTTCCCTTTTCGGGATTGCCCCACCAGAAGCGGCTTCCGAAGTGATTGGTATCCTGAACCGTGCCGTAGAAGTATTGATTCTGGCTATGTTCGACGCGGAATGTGAGATACCGGCGTTTTCCGTAGAAGTGTTTGCGGATGTCGGCTTTTCTGTCTTCCTCGATGGCGTAAACAGCTTCGTCAGCAACACTAAGCGAGAACTGCGCTTCAACCGGGTTACCCTCGGAATCCTTTGCCACAATTGTTACTGTGCCTTCTTCGCCTGGTGAATATTCCTTTTTGTTAGGCGTAATTGTAACGTCGAGGAATTCTTTCACTGGCGGGATAAACACTTCGACATGTGCTGAATGTACTTGGTTTTCCTTTACAGCAACTGCTGTGAGGAAAATATTTGGTACAAAGTCTGCATTTGCTTTGAATTTCAAAACACCTGCACCACCTTTTATTCTGGTCATCTGATATTTATCATACATTGCTCCACCGTCGCCCGGTTCAAGCATTGTATGGACAGTCATTTCTTCACCGCCTGCAAGGACAGCAAATTCAAGCTCTTCGTCCTCTGTGTAAAAGCGTTTTTGTGGAACAATCTCAAGCTTGTCAAAGCGGAGACCTGCGCCGGTGTTGTCCTCAGCAACAATCAGCAATCTGTTTATGTGCTTGACGTTTCCGCCTTCTGGGTCTGGTGCTGTGAATGTAAGTCTGAAAAGACCAGCTTCCTCGAAAACGCGTCTGAGGAAAACCACGCCGTTTTTGTCGGTAGCAAAAGGCATTGTCCCGATTGTTTCGAGTACATCTTCCTTGATTACACGCTGACCTTGAGGATTCGCCCACCAATATCTTTCAATTTTCTCGATTAGTACATCGCCTTCAACCTCGACTGCATTACCTGCCGGTGTGATTGAACGTAGCTCTACCTCGACTTTTGAGCCTGGACGGTAGAAATTGTATCGATAATTGGAAAACATGCTGAAAGATTGTCTTGTAACCTTGATTGAGCCGAAACCTTCGATAACACGCCGTGACGAGTCTGTTACCTCGACCTGCACGTCATATTTGAAATCTTTTTCGAAGAATCTTTTTAGATTTGGGTCGTCAACAAGAAGCTGTTTCACCGCTGGGTCATCTGGACCTTTGGCAAGAGTCCTTGGACCTGCATCAAACTTGATTTCGAAGTTACCTTCTTCGTCTGTTCTTCCAGTGCCTTCCGAAACAAGTTCACTTTGCCAGCCTACGTAGCGTCCATAGTGGTCTGACCAGCGATGAGCCCACATATCGAAATATCCGTAAAGCCAATCGTATGAGGATGGGAATCTATATTTGTGAATGTAATGTTTGCGGTAAACCTTGTATTTTACTTCGCCGTTTGCCACTGGTGCACCGAAGTAATATTTCCCTTGAACTTTTGCAGTAACTTCCGAGCCGACTTTCATCACAGGTTGGTCTGTGCTGACGAGAACTTCATACTCAGGCTTGCGGTATTCTTCGACGCGGAAATAATGCGACGAAGAATTGAAGCGGATGTATGAGCCGGATTGCCAGCGCATGTAAATCCTGTATGACCCAAGTGCGGGTTTTTCGCCAAGTGTGTATGAGCCGTGAATCGTACCGAATTCATCAAGTTCATATGCTTGGTCAATGAGTTTGCTGCCCTTGCTGTCAAACAACGAAAGCCAGACGCTTGTTCCCTTTGCTGGGGGTGCGAAACCATAATTCCCTGATTTTCTATGTCTCAAAATGCTTGTGAAGTTAATTATCTGTTTCGGGCGATAAATCGGACGGTCGGTAATTGTGTACCCGTTGATTTCTGCATCACGGAACTGCATACTCCACCACCATTGACCTCGTTGTCCTGTATGAAACACAACTTCACCGTCGTTGCAAAGCACCATCGCTGTTATACTTGAGATGCTGTGTCTTGCTGGTAAATCCCGATAAATATGCCAGTAATTGCTTGTTTCTTCATGAAGATTCTGCCTGTAAACTTTGACGTAACTTGTGCTGGGTTTCCAACGATATTCTTTGATAATAAGCTCATTCTTACCGAGTATCGGTTCGCCTGTTTTCCTGTCGGCAAGGATGTACAAACGTCTGTCGCTGAAAGGTCTGTTCACAAGCGTTCTCGATGCAAGGTGAACAATGTTTGCGCCAAATAAGTTACCACCTGTAACTTTGACGACGTATGTCCCTGCTTTATCAACACCAGATGTAATGGTTTCACTGTGATACCGATGCTTACTGATATCCTTGGTTTTGTGAGTTGTGTTGTTGAGCTTTGTGAGATATGGCATGAGACCTGCGAATTCTTTGACATTTGCCTGTGTGCGTGTCTCTTTTTCATATTTGTCTTTGTCCGTGATTCTATCAAGCATCGAGGAAACAGAATTGAGCTGTTTTGTCGTGCTATCAAGGTATCCAGATTCCGCGATGTATTTCTGTAAGTCAAACTTGTAGATTTCGATGCCAAGTTCCTTGATATTACGAATTCTAACGCTGAATGTTGGTACTGTACCTGGCATTCCGTTGAGAGATGCATTAACCGAGAGTCTCGGGCGTAGAATTTCTTGCTTGAGAGTTTTAGCGGTTTTCGCCCATGGAGATTTGAAGTATTCTTTTACTATCATGTCGCAAGTTACAACAGATTCGATGAATCTCTTAGTGTAATTCTGCTCCGTTGCCTTGAGAAATAATGCTTCAGGTGCACGGTAATGATTCGGGTATGCTTCGACGAGTTCATCGATGTACGGAAGTGGATAGTATTTTTCCCAATTTTTCTCGCCATAAACAATAAGCAAGGTTTCCGGACTGGAATCATTGCCTCTGCTGAGATAAGCTGCTCTTCTGTAAAGTGCTTCACCCGCACGTTCAGTAAAACCAGCAAAGCGACCGGCAATTTTATCTCTAAGCTCACTGTTGTCATAACCTTTGATTGCTTCACGCTTGTACCAGTTATCAAATTCCTCAGCGAGTGCTTCAAAGCGTTTGTTTGCTTCAAGATACGCTGCCATGATTCTGTCGGTATAAGGTTTTACACGGAACGTCGAATGCTGAACCTTCGTCCAACCTTCACCCTCAGGTTTCTTTGCTGACATGCTTATTTGCTTTGGACCATCTGGGTCTTCGATAATCTGCCTTTGCCAGTATTCGCGATTTTCCCATTTGTATTCGCGATTATCCCGAAGCTCAAGAACTGCTGCGAGTTCAAAGTGCAGGTTCGCAAATTGCTCACGCCAGAGAACTCGTGTATCACCATCAAGAGTTGCTGTTGAGTCAATCAAAAGCTCCTTTTGAAGTTCAAGGGCTTTTTCGATGTATGCAAGAGCTTTTTTCTGGTTGTCATCAAGTGCATAGTAATATCGACCTCCTGAAACCCACTTGCCCCAGCTGACCTCATCACCTTTTTTGTAGTAATAATAAGGCATCTGTACGCGCATTCTTGCATATGCTCGCAGAACCTCTACGGTTAAAGGTTTGTCAGGCATTTCCTTAACAAGTGCATCATAAGTTTTAATTGCTGTGTTATAGTCCTTGAGTTGGGACTGGCAGTCAGCAATTCTGAACTTAGACAAATTAACCTTTGTAAACAGTGCATCCGCATGTTTAATCGCAAGTTTGTATTCTTCCTGTGCTTTTTTGAATGATTTTTCCAAGAAGTATTTTTCAGCATTCTTGAAATGTTCATTTGAGTTTTCATCTGCCATGATGAATGTGAACGAAAAGCCGACAAGTACGAGAATGACGATAATCGCCAAAAAACGCTTTCCGGGATATAACATTCTTTTCATGATTCCTCCAAAATTTAAAAGTAAAACTGTGATATGCTTAATTATTGACGAAACAAATTTGAGATTGTTTCCAAAAAGTTCAGATTTATCGAAGCATGATTTTTTTCAGGTTATGATTAAGTAAACTTTAACTCACGGCATTGACAATAAGACTCAAGAGTTGTTTGACCTATTGACAGTGATGTAAAGAAAAAGCATGAACACACACAAAAGAATTGACCGAATTAAAACCGAGCAGAGAAAGAAACTTGAGAAAACACCTGCTTCGAAATTGCGCAAAAGATTAACTATACTTGTGATTCCTGTTCTTGGGATAGCAGCATTGTTTATTCTGTCGTTGACGGGCATGGTGAAGTTTCAATATTTTCTCTTTTTTCAGAGGATAATTCACATTATTGGTCCTATGATTTGCGTCTTGGGTATGTTTTTCATGCTTCAGGCACGCTTCAACTCAAGAAAACCCAAGAATTACTTTGTTAGAATCTTTATTTGGCTCATATTTTTCAGTCTGTTTATGTTTGTGATGTTACTTGTCATTCCCGACAGCATATTATTTCAGATACAGGAATATTTCATCCATTTTAGCTAGTACACTGTCAGGCAAGTTTCGAAGGGTTGTCATTCCCGTGAAAACGGGAATCCAGACTGATAC
>JAIOTL010000255.1 GCA_021106775.1 Planctomycetota bacterium
GTTTTGTGTATCTGAACACAAAACATGCAGAAAAGAAGTCTTATCGAGCTTTGATTAGTTTAAGAGAGCTTAGTAAGAAATATCCAGGTTTGATTCAGGATATTCTGGAGGGATATAGTATATCAGATTTAGGGCGGGAGTATAATTTATCTCGTCAAAGAGTACATCAGATTAAGGTTAAGTTGAAAGAAGTTTTAAAGGCTCAAGGTGAGAAGTTTCTTTTTGATTTTTTTATTGAGAATGAAATATATAAAGATACAGATCACATTCCTACTTTAAATTATTGGTTCACACATTAGCTATAAAGGCAATTAAAAGGAGAATTCAATGGAAGTTACATTTGTAGCAGATAATTCAGTTTCAGTTCGTCGAATAGATAATTCTGTTCAATTTAGAATGACATTGTGAAAGGATATAAAACCTTGAGAATACACTCCTGATAATGTCTTCACCATTAAATAACACTGATTTTTGTTATAATATCTTGAGGAGCAAATCGCTTCTAAGTTCTTTTGCATACAACATCAGAACTCTATATGAATCTCAAAACCAATTCTCAATCACCTTAATTCCCAACCACAAAATCTATTAATTCGCAGGTATTCCGTCTGCGTTTTTTCATTTCAGGCAGATGCTATTACCGATAATGTCTGTCTGTTTAACCTTTTACAAGGAGAATCTCATGCCTTGGAACACGTCCGTATCGCAAAATCAGTCATCCGAACCTTCGCCACAACCGACCGCAGTTTCGGTCAACATCGGCGGAACTTCACTGCAGGAACAGTCCGAAACAGTCACTGCCGAATGGCTAGCAAGCAAAGCTCGAGAAAAGGGTTGGAGCAAATTCATCTGCAAACTCAACGGCATTGAAGTTGACGACCCAAAAGACTTCTCGGTAAACCCAGGCGACAGAATCGACCTTATGCCTTACGATGAATTCGGCGCATAAACTGCGTTACCATCGAATATCCAGGCAGCTCTTTATTGGGGCTGCCTTTTTCTATTTACGAGAGGTAAATCATGCAAACATGCACAAGTACATTAGCTGAAGTGCATATCATCAACGGATTCATGAGTCATCAACGTTCTTTCGACGATATCGAAGATGCAATCGAATACTGTAAGCATCTGAATTCGCACAATATTCTATTCGACATTTATGATCCTGAAATAGAACTCAGATTCAACCAAGAAGACCTTGATTTCATTGAGGAATATTTCGAACTGGACCAGGACGATCAGCGCAATGTATGGTTTCTGCTGGAATATCAAGACGTATCGCTTGAAGATGCCCTTAAATACTACGATAACGTCATTTGCTACGGTAGTACCAGTCGCGAGGAAATCATCGAAAACCAGGTCAGAGACGGTTGTTACGGTGAAATTTCGGATACTTTGTTCGATTTCCTAGACTGGGAACGGCTTGTTGAGCAATACGGCGATGAATATTACGACACACCCAACGGACTTTTCTCTTACTGAAAGGAGCTGAAATGACCGAAACAAAAGATATAAACACAATCGTCGAAATACAAAACCGACAAATTTGTAAAGAGAAGCAGATAATACCTGTATGGTTCAAAGACGCATCGGACAAACTTCCCTATCCTATCTGCAAGGAAGACGATTAATTCATTCTACTTGTTCCGTACAATTATTTCCCGACGAAGGTTGCGAGAGACGACCACGTCTTTGTATTGCTGGATGACATTCTGCAGGACCCTGCGAAAGTTTTCATCAGCATCTATTTCGACAGAAATGGCACATGCATGGGAATCAAAATGTTTCTGCCAAGCGGAAATCGATTAGAACATTATCATAGTGGCGTAAGCAACGATTTTGACTGTCTGGGACCAATCAAAAAAATCAACAATATCTCGGAGCTTTACAACAATGAAAGTGCATTGGGGCAAAGGTTCATCGAGAGTTTGCAGAATGGATTGGATATTGTCCGCATAGATAGCGTTACGATGAATCAACCTTGTAACGACGATGAAAAGCTGAGTTTACCGCATATCGACAACCTCGAGTATGACACAACCGAAAGCATCCAGGTCTGGTCCACATAACAAAGGAGTACAAAATGAAAAAATTCCCAAATTGGTTCAATCTCGCATTTGCGCTTAAATTTCCGAATAAACTTGTCGAAACTATCGAAGGCTTTGAAATAGCTTACCTTAAAGGTAAAGCAATCTTGAATGAGCATGGTCAACCAGTATCCTATGATGGTGAAGTGCCAGAATACTTGAAAAAGCTTGAAAGCAGGCAGCTTCAGCTTTTTAAAAAGGAAGTGCCGGATAAATTCCTTGTCATCGGTTCTGGTGGCGTCGGATTCTGGTTTGTTGTTACGATGCTCGCAGTTAATCCACATTCGAAGTTTATTGTATTCGACGATGACAGGCTTGAGGAAAGCAACCTTGAACGCCTGCCTTATCCTGCGAGCTATATCAGCATGCTAAAGGTTGATGCACTAAAATCCTGGGCTCAGGTTATTTATCAACGTGGAAGCAATGTTATTGCTGTTCCGCATCGGTTTCGTGCGGAATTCTTCCAGCATTTGATATTCAAGCCTGATTGTATCATCGAAGCAAGCGACGATTATACTACCCAGCAAAGCACATACGAATACTGCAATGCGAACGAGTTGCCCTTCTATAAGATTGGCACAATAAGCAATCGAGTGACAATATCGAATTCCGTTCCTGATGACTCTTGGAATGCTGGGGTGGAGGAAGTGCAGGGAGTGTGTGGACAGAATATTCCGCAGTGGCAACCGACGCAAATGCTTGCAGCTGCAGAGTTGACGTCGTACATAATGCGAAGTGAGTTTGTCGAA
>JAIOTL010000153.1 GCA_021106775.1 Planctomycetota bacterium
GCAACGTTAAACGGGTTTCCAGGTGATTGTCGCTTGAATTGTGCGAAAATATCGCGAAATTTATCAAGCAATGCATCGGTGTTGACTTCAGCAATCGAATTCATTGTCTGATTTGCGTCTGTTGTGTGATAAAGCTCGGATGGGTTGGTGTATAGATATGTGTTATCAGCATCTCGTAGCGCAATCACAGGGGCATAATTGAAGGCGTAAAGAGGATAAAAGCTTTCGAAATACACGCTTCTTCGGCTGAAATCATCGCTTTTCACTGATTTTTCAGATGCAAACAAACATTTGAAGGACATACCGTTAATTGCTGGGTGGTCTTTGGGTAAATTGAGTTTAAGCACATCAATGAGCGTTGGCATAATATCCACAATTGAAAGATTAGCGTTGCTTTCAAGGGGTTTTGGCTTGTATTTCTCAGGAAAAAACACAATCAGCGGGATGCGCATTGTGGTGTCATATGCGAAATATCCGTGCGTACTTTCAGCATGCTCCTGTAATCCCTCACCATGGTCGGAAGTTATCACGATGATAGTATCTTCCATTCTGCCCGATTCCACCAGATAATTGAAAAGCTTGCTCAGGCAAATGTCCATGTAGGTAATCTCAGCATCGTAGTTGGTCGGCTGCATTGTCATTGGCAAATCCTTCATAAATGCACGTTTGCTCTCGGTTGGACGATAATCTTTCGGTGCTTCATAAGGGTAATGCGCGTCAAACAAATGAATCCAAGAGAAAAATTTGTCCGATTTATCAAGGTTTTTCAGCCAGTTGATACTTTTTTCGATGGTTTCGTCCGCCCGACGTTCAGGTATCACAATCTCTGCATTATTTTGAGCGATTTTGAGAAAACGGTCGTCATATTCGTCAAAACCTTGATTAAGTCCAAGGATACCAGCAGTTGTCGCTGCTGAAACAAAAGCACCGGTTTTATACCCGTTATCCTTCATAATCTCTGCAAGACTAAGCTCCTGCTTGGGAAGTCTGAAATTTCGGTTATCGCGGATTTTGTGCGCTAGCGGATACCTGCCTGTAAGCATCGAAACATGGGCTGGAAGTGTGAGTGGGTTTGTCGTTCGAACGTTGCTGAAACAGTAAGATTTCTTCGCAAGCTCTGCGATATTAGGCGTGAAAATGAATTTATCACGTGCAAAAGGCGAGATGCTGTCAGCGCGAACTGCATCAAGAGTTATAATAATCACGTTTGTGTCAGTATTCGGCTTTTTCTTGGGGTTACTCGTTGAAATGGCAATAATCGCTATGATAATGAAAATCAGCGCACCACCACCCAAAGCGAATTTGTATTTTGCTGGGATTTTTCCGGAATCTGATTTTTTTTCAACCGATTCATTCTCGGTTTCAGGCTCTTTATTCTCTCGCGATGCATAATATTCATCGATATTCTTTTTTTCATTTTTCTCAGACATTTTTCTCTCCGTGTTTGAAATACAATTTCCTTAAATGTTTTATATACAATATCTTAAAGTTTAAAACACTCGTGTGTATGAATAAAAATGTTATGCTCGAATAATACAATATTTTCGGAGGAAAAATGAGCGAAGATTCTGTAAAACCCAACAATGACCCGAATCCTCGACCGAAAAACGTGGATGAAGAATATATAATCATAGAAGACCAGAAGGATGATGCTGAGACAAGTCAGCAAGACGCGAAAGCTCAGAAGAATCAGGCATCACAGACCGCACCTGTTAATAATCAATATTTCAATCAGGGACAAGGATTTCAACCTGGAATGCCTGTTCCACCTGGTGGCTTCAGGATTCCGCCTTATCCGCCTGGCGCATTTGCTTCGCCTCAACAACCCAGAAAAAAGAGAATCCCAATCGCAGTGATTATTATAATTGTCATAGCAATTTTTGGGATTTTTTATATAGCTTCAATATTTGATTCCAGCTCACGTCGTTATGTTGCAGAAAAAGTATTTATCGATGCCAATACGAAGAATAAAATAGCGGTTATTTCCGTCGATGGAATCATTCTCGAAGGTGGCGGCAGTAATTTACTCGGTTTCGAGATTCCAAGCTCCTATGAACTACTGATTAACGGGCTTTACCAGGCTGAGGTTGATAAAAACGTTAAAGCGGTGATAATTGCCATCAATTCGCCTGGTGGAGGCATGACAGCATCTGACGTTCTTTACAAACACATTATGGATTTCAAGGCAAACACTAACAATTCGAAGCCGGTTATTGCGGTTCTGAAGGATGTGGCGGCATCAGGCGGATATTATATCGCCTCGGCTGCGGATTATATCATAGCGTATCCGACATCGATAACGGGCTCAATTGGCGTAATTATGCAGGGATATAACTTTTCTGGCTTGATGGAAAAATTTGGAGTCGAGGATGCTACTGTTACAAGTGTGCCTGACAAAGACCGCGGTTCACCATCTCGCACAAGAAATCCGTATGATAAAGAGTTTTTCGAGATTATGCTTCGGAAAATGCACAAACGCTTTGTAGATAAGGTTTTTGCTGGCAGGAAAAACTCGCTTAACACACAAAATAAAACTCTGAACCGAGATGAGGTTGTTAAATGGGCTGACGGAAATATTGTGCTTGCGGAAGATGCATTAACCCTCAAAATGATCGACAGCATTGGTTACAACGAGGATGCATGGAATGTGGCAATGAATCAGGCAAATGTTGCAAACGCGAAAATAGTAAAATATTATATACCGAGGAAAAAACTCAGTCTGCGTGATCTGGCAGGTTTTAACAGCGATATTGAGCAGATTGACATTACCAGAGCAAATGATCTGAAAAAGTTTATTGATAATTCATCGACGCGCATCTGGGCGATTTGGACGGAATTCGAGCTGAAATAAGGCAAAGGAAGCAAGGCATACAAATACAATGAGTAACATTAAAATTCATATTAAAATCAACCACGAAACAGGTTTGCGCGACATAACGATTGAATATGAATCTGATGCAGATGCGCTGCCAATTGAGCATGAACAGCGTCATATGGAAATTGTGCATGAGCTTGTTGATACAGGCGTGTTGAAGGCAGAGGATGTTGGTGAAATAATTATTAGCCGCATTGGTGAAAATCATCACAGCACAGAAATAAAGGACGAGAAAACACCCGGAAATCAAGAGGAAACAGGCATTAGCCACTAATTTTATTAAAATGTGATGATGGTTTTGATGTTTGCACCACCAGTAGCAGCGTGCTTAAAAGCTTTCGGGAAATCATCA
>JAIOTL010000394.1 GCA_021106775.1 Planctomycetota bacterium
ATTCCCAACTTGATTGGGAATCCAGAAGCCAAAAAGTTCTAAATTTCCTGGATTCCTGCTTTCGCAGGAATGACAAGCAACAACTGATAATTTTTGACCCTGACCACTAGTGAAATGTAACAATTGGATTTCACTGAAAATTAATTATGTTCAATTAATTCGCATATTTCAAATAGTGTATTCCGTTGGAAATGATGAAATTCAGTGAAGTTGTGTCTTGCGTATGACCATCCTGGATTCTTCATTTCGTTCGCTCTGCTTCATTCCATTCAGAATGACAATTATTGTGGTTTTCGTGTATTTCGTGGTAAAAAATCTTGAAAGAAGTCATCAAGGCAGGTTGGAAGAAAGTGAAGAAAAGGAATCAGGAAACTGCTTGCAGCTGTGGTTTTTGCTTCTTCTCAGCCCATTCTTTAAGTAATATCAACGCTTCACGCTCGATTTGACGGACACGTTCGCGAGTAAGGGACACAATCTTTGATACTTCTTTCAGCGTGTGTGGCTTTGTGTTTGCAATTCCGAAACGGAGTCTGATTATCTGTGCTGTCCTCGGAGAAAGCCTGTCTAAAAGTGCGTCCAACTTCTCAAGATCTGAATCCTCATTTGAAGGATGTCGATGGTCAAGCGTAATATCATACTCCATCTGGCTGACGTTTATTGTTCGACCAAGATTCTCAACCACGGAAATCGCCTGCATCGTCGTACTAAGGTTTTGTTCCTTAACGCCAAGCTCTTGTGCAATTTCTTTAACCGATGGCTTACGTTTGAGAGTATCTTCGAGATTGTTGGCAACATCACGCCAATTGCCGATAACTTCCTGCATGTAAGCAGGGATGCGAACTGTACGAACCTGATCGTTCAGTGCTTTACGCATTGCTTGTTTTATCCACCAGGCAGCATATGTTGAGAATGCATTTTCGCGGGTTGGGTCGAATTTTTCAACTGCGCGAATCAGTCCGATATTACCCTCAGCAATAAGTTCGCTAATGGGCAAACCCTGCCTCATAAATCGTTTGGCAATTGACACGACTAGGCGTAAGTTTGCTTCAACCATTTTATTCCTAGCGGTACTATCGCCTTTTTGAACTCTTGTTGCGAGTTTTCGTGTAGTGGGGTCGTCAAGGAGGGGGATGTTGTTAATTTCTTTAAGGTAAATTGATAATGTGTCCATAATAATCCCCAAGTTTTCTTAATTGAAGCAAAAACGATGCCAGAGTTAGTTTTTTAATAAACACTTTGATATTGAGCAGTATCAATGGATTTGATAAAATAGTAGTTTGAATGTATGGTAATCTTGTTACCACTTTGAAAAGCAAATTATCTGTTTGAAATTCTATTCAAAATAATGTTAATTTTGTTGAAATTTCTGCATACTGATTTGTTAAAAACGTTGACTTATCAATTACGCATATTATACTTGTCAGCTTTTACATAGATTAAGGGGGTTTTTATGCACGGAAAAAACGTAAATAAGAGCAATCTGCGTAAAATTCGCAGACATGGGTTTAGGGCAAGAATGAAATCTCGCTTCGGCAGAAAAGTGCTTAGCAGAAGACGTGCCATGGGTCGTAAGCTTCTTCCTGACTTATAATTCATAATTTTTTTCTTATCTCGTATAAGCTTGGAAAGCAAGGATATATGAATGTTTTTGAAGATTGTGAAATTATTAAAGGGGAAAAAAATGCCCAAAAAAATACCGAAGGAGCCGGTGAAATCGAAGAAGTCCGATAAAAAGAAAAGCACAGATGAAAGTAAGACAAAGAAAGAGAAAAAAACAAAGACAAAACCAAAAGCTGGTACCAAAGCAAAATCCGTAAGAAAAACTAAATCAGATGATAAAAAAACTAAAACATCCACAAAAGCAAAAGCTGTAAAACCAAAAGCATCAACAAAAAAAGATAAGGTTGCAAAAGAAAAACCTGTAAAACCCAAGACATCAACAAGAGCGAAGACCATTAAGAAAGAGGAACCAGCCAAAAAAACAAAAAGCATAAGAGCGAAAACAACAGCAAAAGCTGCATCAGAGTCGAAAAAAACAGCGGCTATCAAAGAAAAAGAATCGAAAAAAGTAAAAAAGGTTAAATCTAAGAAAAACGTACCTGTAAAACTAGAAGATAAAACAGATAATAGAAATGTTTCAGATATAAAACTGCCTGAACCGAAAAAAAAAGAAAAGAAGAAAAAAGTGAAAGAATTACGAGAAAACCTCATTCAGGTTCTTGATGCTTATGATAAAGCTGCGATAAAAATTAATGGCGGTAAGAATCTGCCTAAGCTAGACAAAGGTATTCCGTTCGATGACAAGAAGCATGGCGAAATATGCGAGTTGGCTGCACGCGAGCTTGCTCAGGAACCACGTTCATACAAAGAATATCTTCTCGTTATGATGCTGCCGGGCGTTATCTGGGACGAGATAGAAAAAGCAGAGGTTGACCTCTCAATCACAAAACTCAAAGAGCTTGCCAAGGCATATAACAAAAAGGAAATTGACGATAAAAAGGTTGTCGAAATCTTCAAGGAGATTATCGAGAAAAACCTTACAACCGCTGCTGTCAAAGAAAAAATCAAATCCGCTTAACACACATTATTCAGGTTGAAAACATTGCTGTATTTCCCGGTCATTCCGAAAATGAGTCTTTGAACAAGCAAAAGCATCAATTTAGCGATAGTTAGCGTTTTGCAGGCACCAGCCGAGGAATGTCCCCTATACTTTGCTATTCATTTGCTATAGAATCAATTAGGCATCAAATATTGACGAACTGCAATCATACAACTGCTTGTATCATGCATTTTCACTAACTACACGCCCCCTTGCACACATCGCCGAAACGTTGCCTGAGGTTCTCGAAGGCAATATGCAACATTGGTAGTTTCGAGAACCTCAACTACCCCGTGTCATTCTGAGTATAACGAGCAAAGCGAGAGCAACGAAGAATCCAGGCTATCGGAAGGTTAAACGTGGAATTTGTATAATTAAACTATGTCTGGAAAATTCTGAATTTGAATATTTGTCTTCATTGGACAAAATGTTTTAAATTATTCGATGATTTTCGTATGACCATCCTGGATTCTTTACTTCGTTCAGAATGACAATGGGTATTTTCTCTGCAAAACCGTAAAACTCGGTGTTCATCAAACTGGGGACGAAAAAAGAAGTGGGTTTACCCACCTCTGCGAAACCTGAAAATTCGATGAACATCATCAATGGGACGGAAAGAAAAGCATGTTTACATGCTTTTATCAGGAATTGTTTTCTTTGTCTTTCTCTCTTAGCTCTTTGCCGATGCGCATTGCACAGAATTTCTCGCCGCACATCGAGCAATATTTTGCAGTCTTAAAATACTCGTCACCAAGCGTCTCATCGTGATATTCTCTTGCTCTGTCCGGGTCTAAAGCCAGATTAAATTGTGCTTCCCAGTCAAAATTCAGTCGCGCGTCAGACATTTTGTCGTCAATATCCTGCGCACCTGGGATTCCCTTGGCAATGTCAGCGACATGAGCGGCAATTTTATGCGCGATTTCGCCGATGCGGACATCCTCAGCATTGGGCAGTCCAAGATGTTCCTTGGGCGTTAC
>JAIOTL010000429.1 GCA_021106775.1 Planctomycetota bacterium
AAATCGCAGCACCTTCAGGATACCACTCGTGCTCGCCAATGTACTCTGTACCCATCAGCATCCCAACACGCTCTATGCCGTATAAATAATAATAATACCAGCTTCGCCGACCGGATGCGTTCGGATTGCCGGTAATATCATAATATGTCTGGAAAAACGCCATCGCACTGTGCAGCGAATCCCGAATCCGAAACTTCAAACTCGATTTCAACTCATCAAGCTGATGCAGCCCTGCCCGTGCAATCACCAAAGAAGTTATCCCCGCTGCAGTCATCGAACCGTAAGCATATCCACTACTTTTCGCAAGTTTATAATCCGGTCTATTCGGCGTAATCGTATAGCCCCAGCCGCGTGCTTTTACCGAATATTTATGGTATTTCGGCTTTGTTTTCGATTTCGATTTATCATTATCCTTCGGAAGCATCAGGCTCACCAACGGTCCTTTTTGCTCCTGAGTTTTCATGAACTGCTCGGCAATATCGATGAAAACCTGCTTGTCAATCTTCTCGCCGCACCGCATCGCCGAATACAGCCCAAGTACCGCAAACTGCGAGTTCGAGTTGTCAAAGCGCAGATTATCCTTGGCGTTTTCGCGCGGGTAATCCCAAAGACCGATGCCTGTTCGCGGATGCTTATCCGCTCGATTTGTGAGAATGAATTTAAGCGCGGTTTTCAAAAGTTTTCTATCTTCAGAACTTAGTTTTCGGTCAAATTTTTCGGGCATTTTGTTTTTGTTTGACAATTTCCATTCGGAAGCGGGAATTCCTCGTGCTTCACTCACCATGCACACAAGGGATGCGTCGTAGATGTTTTTTATCGGAGTTTTGTACAGGAATTCAAACGCTTTGTTGATGCACGCGTCGTCGGGCTTGATGCCAGAACTCAGCAACGCCAGAGCGCAAATCGAAGTTGATCCTGCAAGATGATTCACGCCGTAGGGCCAAGAACCATCAATACTTTGAGTGCGTTTTAATGCCTCGATTGACATGTTGATGGCGCGTGTTATCTGGTTTTTAAGTGGAGTTTTGACGGAAATATCAATCATGTTGGTTTTGGTGATTTCGAATTGCTCCCATCGCCCGTTGTTGTTGAATTGTGGCTTTTCGGGCTCAGTAGGTTTCGTCCATGCGTACCAATACCGGAATTTTACTTTAACACTCTCGATGTAGCCGAATTCCTGATTGAAAACAGTTTCCGTTAAAACCAAACCTTCTTCAAGCTTAGAAATTCGTGGTGGGAAATATTTATCTTTTTCATCCTTTTTGACTGGATTGAGTAGGAATTTCCCGAAAATCTTAATCTTTTCGTTTACATCGCGCGGAATTTTGTCGGTTTTCCAATGACCTGAGACATTGATTACAGACGAAGGATTGGAAATGTAAAACTTTTTTTCGTACATATATTTTTTGTTTGACCGTGCTTTTACACCGGGAAGCGTGAAACAGATGCGCTCAATCAGGTCAGTGATTGAATTCGGGTACGAGCCTGTAACGCCCCATTTCTCAATCTTGTGCGCCAATTCACCACCTTCGAATTGGTACCCGTAGAACGCAAATTTCGGAGGTTTATAGCTGTCTTTGTGGTATTCTTCCTTCTTGCGCAGAGCTTTTGCATTCATATCCACACGCTGAACAAAATTTTGTCCTTTGTACGCGATAACCACGCTGTCAGCAATGCCCCATAAGAGATTGCCGCGTTTGTACTTCTTTTTCTTATCTTTTGCATGGGTTGTGTTTGAGTCTGAGATTATCAGCAAACATGCTATAAACAAAGCGATGAGATAGGTCTGTCGTCGAAATAACCTGGAGTTTTGAGTATTCATAAATTTTCCTGAGCAATTATTAATTAATATTAGAAACCGAATACTAAGTATTATCCTGTGTAAAAATTGCACTGATATTTGTGCTTATACCCCCGCGAGGTGTAAATTCGCCCACAACTTCGAGCTTTATTGGCTTTAAGAGTGCGACAAGGTCGTCAAGCATCTGGTTTACAATAGTTTCGTAGAACGCACCTTCGTTTCTGAATGAGAAGATATAAAGCTTGAACGATTTCAATTCAACGCAGAATATATCGGGGATGTAATGCACGATGATTGTTCCGAAGTCAGGCTGACCTGTAATCGGGCAGACCGATGTGAATTCAGGTGCGATAATCTCGATGTTGTACTCACGTCCGGGACGCGGGTTTTCGAAAGTTTCAAGCAGGTTTTTATCCGGCATTAAATTACTCCGAAAGCGGAAAAAAAAGATTTTTTTTAAGAAGCTTCCGCGAAAAAACACTGTTTTTGAGCGAAAAAGACAATATCAATAAAGAATTAAGACTTTTGCCACTAAGAACACGAAGTAACACTAAGGTTTACGCTTTCGCTAACAAACTTCTTGGACTCTTCAGTCGCTGATGCTCCATCAGAATGACATAATCATGATAATAATAATAGTAGTAAATACAATTATAAAACTTTCCATGATTTTTGCTCGATTTTTTTCAGTGCTGAAACGAGATAGCGCAATGCATCGAGTGCGTGGTCGTGTGCTTTGATGGGATTTTCTTGCAGTGTAGCGCCTGCGGTTTGCTCGGGATATTTATAATGTTCGAATTCGAAGATTAAATTGCGACATTTTGGATGAATTATCAGCCTGGGCTTTTGATTATCATTGTATAGAAGACGTTCGCGAATGTTATTTATGCCCCAGCACAGATTATTTGTTGCCTTTGAGACTGAGATTCCAGCATTCCGAAGGTCAGCGATTTCCCGTGCTGCCGATGGGTCAGCGGTGGAAAACTCATACAGTTTAGTATCGCTTTTCTCACGAATCGCCCGTGAAATCTCATTTATTGTCTGCTGACGCTGATAATATTCATCGAAAACATAAAGCACATCATCGCGAGTCATTGCTGCAAAGATAACCGCAGTGGGGTTTGTGTAGCCGAAATCGAAGCTTCGGAAAAACCGCAAATTCGTTCCCATTTTTTCAATGTCGAACTCACGAACGTGAATGCTGCGAGTAAATTCAGGATAAACTCGACCGGTTTTCGTTACGAATTCGCCCAAAAATTGCTCCGCGAACACGTCCTCAGGTATGGTTCTGCGAGCTTCCTCAATTTCCGCAGGGTCAACGTACGGATTCTCCACAGTTGCAAATTGCCACGATTTCCATGTGGAGTGTGCAGGATTTTGACCGCGCAGAAAAAGCGGGTAGAGCCAGTTTTTGCCTGCGGGAGTTGTCGGCACAATGAGTTTGCCCTTGCGAGAAACAAGCCGGGCGCGTAAATACCTGTCCAAAACATCGGTTTTCATTTGAGCAGCCTCGGACAGCAAAAGCCAGTCAACTTCTTCACCGAGTAGCGTGTACGGTCGTTCTGCGCTTCGAACACAGATTTCCGAACCCCAGGGTAGCACGATTTTCATGTTGTTGAAGTTCTTGCT
>JAIOTL010000351.1 GCA_021106775.1 Planctomycetota bacterium
AATTGTAAAATTGGCAGCGGATCGATTATAACGGCATGTGCTGAAATAAGTGGTAGCGTGCAGATGGGCAAAAACAGCTGGGTCGGTCCGAATGCTTCCTTAATGAACGGAATCGAAATAGCTGAGGGTTCAACAATAGGTTTGGGAGCAGTGCTTACAAGAAGTTTTACAGAGCCAAATAAAATCATCTTCGGAAATCCAGCAATGACGAAGGAAGAACATAAGATGCGGAAAGAGGGTAAATAAATGAATACACCGATTAATTCGCGCAACGGGAAATTCGAATATGCGGAATTCAGGAAAATGATTGCAACCTGCCTCAATGCTGGTTATTCATTCGAAAAATTCCCCGATGCTGAAAATTTGCTTAAAATGCAGAAGAAATTCGTCCTGCTACGACATGATATTGATCTTGATCTCGAAAAAGCCTACAAAATGGCACAGATTGAGCACGACCTCGGCGTAGAAGCGACATATTTCCTGATGCTGCGCACTGAGCATTACAATTTATTCTCTGAAAAAAACTCGTTTTATGTGAACGAAATTATCAAGCTGGGGCATGAAATCGGCATTCACTTTGATGTCGCAGCTTATCCTGAGAATTCGTCTGTTGAAGACCTGAATCGGTCATGCATGGTCGAAGTTGCCATGCTAGAAGGCTGGTTTGGGATTAAAGTTTCAACAATCAGCTATCATCGACCAAATAAGCTTGTCCTTTCAGGGAATCCTGCGCTTACCAAGCCCTTGTTGCATACGTACATGCCAGTTTTTCGGGATAAAATCAAGTATTATGCGGACTCGCGCGGATTATGGCGTTATGGCAATCCACTCGAAGGAGAAGAATTCAAGGCTGGCACGCCTTTGCACCTCTGCATCCATCCAATCTGGTGGAATGATGCTGAAATCGAATCAAATATCGCGCTAAATTCAAGTATTGCATTTAAGAAGGATATTTTGGTAAAATCATTTGAGCAGAATTTCACGATTTTCGAGTATTATTCTGAGAAGTAATTGAATCTACAAAGGTTAATGATGAAAAAAATGCTGAAAACCTACTTAATCGTAATCTTGATTCTGTTCGTTGCTGCTGTTTCTATCTTCTATGGCATGCATCTCATCTAAAGTTTATTTGGTTGTGCAACGAAAGTTAAGGAAATAGTGGAACAGGTATCCCTACCAGTTAATATTTATGTTTAATGTCAGGCAAGATACAGCTCCACAATTTCTCTGTGTTCTCTCTGGTAAAAAGTCTTAATTTTCTCTATAATTGTCAGGCAAGATGCCTGACACACCTGCAATAGCTTGTCCCACTGAAAATGTTGCGTAATTAATTAACAATGGCTATGAGACAACATCAGATTAGAAATCGCTAAAATCGTCTTCTCCAAACTCATCTTCATAATCAGCTTCTTGCTGTTCAACTCGCAAATCCTCTCTCGCTTTGTCAAGGTATTCACGATTTAGATGCTGGGTGTCTATTGGATCAAGCATGTTAGGCTCATCGGGAAACAAAGGTTTCGAGTCAGAAATTTCCGGTAATTTCTGTTCCCTAAGCTCGGAAAAAGGGTCTGAGTTTTGACTATCATCAAATGCATTGTCGAATGATTCGAAATTTTCATCACCGAAATCCATTAACTGCACTTGTTTGTCAGTAGGAAGATATTCATCTCCGAAACCGTCATCAGCACCATTTAATGCATTTTCATTGTCAAACGCTGCATCAATTGACTGTTCAAGCATCTGCTCAAAATTGTTATCCATGAAAAAATCGTCAGGTGTTGCAGAAGAACCTTCAGGTGCAAATGAGAATTGTGAATCATCAGACACTTTTATCATATCATCTTGAGCAGAATCTTCGAAGTTAGCATCTTCAGTTGAGACTGATTGATATATTGAATCAATTCTTTCTTTAAAATGTTCTTTACCGTACTTCTTTGAGTCGTCAGACAGCTTTTCCAATGCTTTGCTCAATTCTTCCGACTCGTTTTCCTCAGTTGTTTTTTCACCTGCTGATGCTCTGATAATCCTGGAATCGCTCGATTTTCTGCCAATCTTGACTTTATCATCACCATATCTCCCAACATCAAAGACATTTACAAGTCTGCTGAATAACTCACCACGAGCCTGGAAATTTTTGAATTGATCGTATGATGCAGTACCCGGGGACAGAAGCACGACTTGCCCTTTTTGTGCATTCGTCATCAGAGAATCGAAGGCATCTTCAAGTGTTTCCAGATAATTCAGATTAATGTTTTTCCTGATATTATTTTTTTGATTGATTTGATAAATCTGATTGAGAATACTTTTACCGATTTCCCCGATACCTAAAACTCCGATTACAGAGGAATTCAGAATGCGCATAGCCATTTTGCCATAATTCATTCCTTTGTTGCTTCCACCTACAATGAGCCAAACAGGTCGGCTGAATGCAGATATACCTGCAATTGTCGATTCTGGTGTTGTAGAAATCGAGTCATTGTAGAATCTGATGCCTGATTTTTCACCGACAAATTCAAGTCTGTGTGGAAGTCCTTTGAATTGGGGTAAAAGACGCGCAATTTCTTCAACAGGAGTTTTGAAAACCATTGCAGCGGTAATGGCGGCAAGAGCATTGGACTGATTAAATTTACCAACAAGTTTCAAGCTGTTAATATTGGCAATATTTTTTGCTTTTTTACCCAAATCGACCCAGAATGCACCATCCTGAATAAATCCGCCGGGTGTTACGCGTTTCATCGTTGAATAAGTTACAATTCGACCGCTGACATAAGAAAGCATCTGATGTGAAGCAGGGTCATCATAATTAATTATGGAAATATTACTCGATTTCTGATAGCAGAAAGCAGCCATTTTTGCGGCAAAATAAGCATCATAACTCTTGTGTCTGTCAAGATGGTTATTCGACAAGTTTGTTAAGATGGTTGCAGTCGGTGATTTCCGAAGCATATGAAGCTGTTCAAGTTGAAACGATGACAACTCCAGAACAACAAGATCGTTTTCGCCGATATTAGCAACCTCAGGCAAAAGCGAGTACCCGATATTCCCGCCGAACCACACTCTACGCCCCGAACCACTCAAAAGATGCGCTGTCAACGCTGCCGTTGTGCTTTTTCCATTGCTGCCCGTTACACCGATGATTTTTGCATTGCAATGTGCGAAAAACAAATTAATTTCGCTGGTAACCGGAATCCCTTTTTCAATTGCTTCAAGAACCAACGGGTTGAATTGAGAAACAGCAGGATTCACACAAATTAAATCATATGCAGGTATATCAACCCAATCATGATTACCGAAAATATATTCAACATTCTCATTGTTTATTGCATCAATTGATTCCTGAAGTTCAGCCTTGGAACGTAAATCTGTTACAGTAACCTTTGCTCCTTTACCCGCTAAAAACTTTGCAGCACCAACTCCTCCACCAAAGGTGCCAAGACCGATGAGCAAAACTCTTTTTCCCGCAAGCTGCATTAACTCGGGTAATTTAGCAGGTAAATAGTATCTCACTTTAGGCTCCTTAAAATGTACTCGTAATTCGATAGACATTCATATATATACAAACCATTTGGGACAATTTTGTTGAGTTTCAATATACCTAAATTTTACCAGAAAAATTGAAAAAGCTTAAAAATACTTTAAGTTTTATAGTAATGACTTCTGCATTTATTATTCAATATCGGCATGTTTGCGCAATTTTTCAGCGGCATATTCTCGCATTTCATCGCTTTTGTCATACAGGTCTTCAGCATCAATGTCATCGTATTTATTCAAATCAAATCGATAGACGAATTGTGTTTTGATTGTGTATGGCAGCAGTATTTCAGCGAAGAAATCAATTGGGAAATAATCGTACCAAGGGGTTGTCGGCTGGATATATTCGAGTCGCGATTCATAGTCTTTCTTTTTTACGACAATTTCACGTTTAGCATAGTAAACAAATGG
>JAIOTL010000399.1 GCA_021106775.1 Planctomycetota bacterium
CCTTGGAAGACTTGATGTAACAGCAATTGTTCTGTCAGGTCTTTTCTGTCCGTTAAGTTTCAGGTTCACTCCAAGGATTCCGAAAAGATTCGCAGAAAGTCGATGCATTGTCGTACCCTTGGAATCAGGTGTAATGTACTTCTCGTTTGATGAGAGGACAGGAATATGCGCCAAAATCGGGTAAGGCGAGATTTCCTTTACTTGAAGGTCTGTCTTGATTCTAGAATCCAGTACATCGGCGATGCGAGCGAAAATCAAGCCTAGAAGCACAGAAACAAAACCGATAAGAATTAGAATAAACTTCGAATCGCGTGGTGCAACCTTGTCTAATGAAGCAGTTTTTGACCACTGAAACAACTCAGGAATATTCGTTGATTTGAAGCTCACATTTTGAAGCATTCTCATTAAAGTTGCATGTTGTTCTTTCTGAGCATCATAATCAATTTTTGCTCTATCAACTTCGGACAATCCTGCTTCATCCGCTAAAACACTTAGCTGAGACTTTATCGAGTCAATTTCACTCTGCAAAATCTCAATTTCTTTTTCTTTTTGCGTTCTTTCGGATTTCGCATCACTCAGATTCGAATATGTTAACTGCAAATAATATGTTCCATTATCAGGATTATAAATTTCATTTATATTTTTTGAGGCGTTCAATCTAAGCCAATCATTCGATTGTTTCTCAAGATTCGCAATAATACCGTCAATTCTCTTGATATCCGGACTGTCAATCTTCTTATCATAAAGTTGAATAGTTCTCTGTTGTTTCCAATGTCCTATCTTCTCAGTAAACGGATTCATAAGCAAGCGTAGTCGAGTTTCATGCTCATTTATGCTTCTATCAAAACTTGCAATTTCCGCTGTGCATTTCTTTTGCTCGTTACTTTTTTCGGCGATTTTCCGAACAGCAGCAGCATATGTCGTGTCTCTGTCGAGAGGATACTTATCATATTCAACAGCAGGGACTTTTGTCTTTATTTCATTGTCATATTCTTGTTCTTTCTCACGCCAAGCAACCTTTGCATCCGCCATCGTTTGCTTTGCATCAGATGTCAAACTCTCAAGTATTGCAAGCTCGCGATGATTCTTTGTTACAACGATTCTGTTATTTGCTGCAACAAATGCAGTCGGCATAAGGTTTGAAATATATACCGCGACCGCTTCATTGATATCAGTAACTGAAATCTTTAATAATCCAGATGGTTTATCACCTTCAATCTTCATTGAACCAAGGACAGCGTTCTGATTTTCAAGAACGGTTGCCTTTAAATTCGTTTTTGGTTGGTCCGTGCGAACATCTGCACCCCAATAATTCAGAATGAGCTCTCTCATCTGCTGGGCTGGAATAATCAACGAATCTTTCGGTACAATTGATTTGATGTTCTTAATTGCTTCATCATACGAAAGCGGTTTTGCGGAAACCCAATCGAGAGCGAACCAAAATCTGTCACTTTCATTTATCTCAGCACCAAGAACCCCCCACTTATCTGTTCGTATGGCAGTTGGATCAATCTCGGATTCGCCAATTGCTTCACCTTCCAAAACATCCAGATACATTTTCCGTTCTTCAGCTGAAAGATTGGCAATACACTGCGTAATCTTCTGTGCAACATTGTATACATAATCAGATTGCATGTACGTTACATCACCCTGAATTGAACGCTGCAACGTCTCAAAAAGACCTGTACCCGAATATGCATTATAACTTCTGTAACTCATGCTTTTTTTCAGAAGCGAACTATCCGCAGAATAATTCATCTGGTACGTCTGTAGCCAGACCAACAATCCCACGACAAAAACAAGCACTGAAAAGAAAAATGCATGCCATTTATATCTGGACAATGATTCCAGATAATCTTTCAACCCAACATTCGATTCATATGTGCTATCCTGCAGCATCGGCATCGGTTGTGCTGCATTTTTTTGCACTTGGGTTTCAACGTTGATTTTTGAGTCTGCACTAGTTCCGCTTCGACTCCATCCACCAAGTTCGCTTACTCGAACTACATCGTTATTTTCCATGGGTGTTATATCCTTCATCAAGAGTTTGCATTAAATGTAATAATTACAATGTTATACAAGTTATATTTTAAGCAAATTTTTTGTTAAAAATCAATATATTTTATCCATTCTTAGAACAAATCAATCGAACTTAAGATTCCTAAGTTGAACTCATATTACGTGATAATTGCGAAAACAACAATGAAAATTAAAATCCGAGCATAAAACCTTTTTGATATTATCGGCAAACTGTGCATCATAATTTCACAAATTTACAAATTTTGCACAATTGAACATCACTTTTTAATAAAAACTCGAATCCAGCCTTGCTGGTTTAAGTTTTCAACACCCTCAGTTGGGCAAAAAATCTTGTGTCCTATTGCCAGCGTTGTCAAGAAAAGCAGACTTGCCTGCCATCATTTTTTCGAGAAACAAAGCTCAATGGGTTTTGCAAAAATCCTGTTTACGATAAATCTGCTTGATTGTGCTTTCCAGCCTTCAAATTTTATCGAAGGGTACTTGTAAGAGTATTTATTCATTTTTATTCGATACCGTTCATTTGCCACATCACCGGGATTTCTGATGTCTATAATTTCAGAATCAACTTCTTTGTCTCCAGAATCTTTAGTTTCATTATTAATATGCCAGTTTGTCCAACTGATGATAATCGTGTCACCTGATTCGATTCGATGCGAAACATCAAGGAAATCGTATGCTTTATTCTGAATAAACAGCTTATTTTTCGACTCTTTGTTCGATTCTGCTCGAACTTGAGAAAACTTCCTTCCAGAAGCTAAAAGAACAACCAATGCTTCTTTAGGCATACGCATTTCATTGCGCGAATTTTGAAAAACTTTGAAATGATTATCATTTAACAGAGAGCGAGCAATATCCCGAATATTCTCATTGCTTATAATATCTTCGATTATGAGCTTACACGAACCATCAGTACTTGCTGTGCTTGGTTCTTCCCCATATCTATCGTATTCATCATTCTCCCATTCAGAAGATTTGTTTGAAACGATAGTATGTTCGGAGTTATCCGCAAAAATTACATCATGTTTTATATGATAAAAAAGGTCTGTGCTTTCTCCGGAGTTTATTCTTCCAGGAAATGTAACCACCTTCCCTTTCGAATACACAATGCACAAACCGTCTATTGGATATTTGTTATTGTTCTTAATCCGAATCCGCTTAACTACCTGCACATCTCTGCCAACGGTAAACTGGAATTTTTCGTCAGAATACGTGTTTGAGTTCAAATCAAAAAATCCAAAAGTATCAATGTACTCGATTTTCAAGCCCTTTTTAGTGTCGCTATTCATAAGCGATTGAGCTTGTATGTCTCGGATGACCCAGCGAGGTAGAATCACTGATTTGATGAATGCTCCCTGATGCTTTAATTCATCTGAATCTGCAGGTTGGGCAATTGAAAACTCAGTATCAGCATCATAACTTTGATTCTTCTGATAGTTGTTGCCTCTGATAAATCTGTTATCATTGTTCTCAATTAGTCTTTCAAGTCTGGTAACTCCGGAATTCTCGTTGTCGTGAAACACAGTATAACTTTGGTTTTGCTGTGAAAATACACCGGCAAACTCATTAAATCGTGTAATTTCACCTCCTAAACCACTATCAGCAACAACAATTTCACGCATACTCATATCACCACCGCGATATGTTTCGCCGATTCTGTCCGCGATTATCGAAAAAGCAACAACCCAAATCAGCACAGAAAACCAAGTCCAATGCAGTATCGACATCACTCGTAAAAGCAGGAAATCAACAAATGCAACCACAAGCATATAAATTCCGATAAATAATGCGATGATGCCGAATCGTATCGGTTTCGCCTGCAAAATGTTGTTTATCGAGTTGCCCATGGCTTTCTGGACATCTACAACTTCTGATCCCCCAGAAACATTGACAAACACAGGTTGGATGAACTGCTTGTATAAATATCCATTAAGCTGATAATCAAGCGTATTTCGCATATCCATTAAAACCGTTACAATTCTACCTGCACCAACCCAGCGTGTGTTTACGATTGGAATTAAATGTTTCTTTGATTTTTCATTTCTGTTATTTCGTGCCCAGAATGATGTTACAGTATTTTCCGGGTCTTCAATTTCAGCATCGATGCATTGGAGAGTTGCGCCAAGATTGAACCAGCGTTTCTCTATGTCATAAAATCTGTATATTTCCTGTGCAGTTTCGTTCACAGTTTCAAGTGTTTTGAGTCTTACACCTGATAGTTTGACAATTGGAAGACTTTTATATTCCTCGACCTTTTCCGACATAATCAGCATGAGTGTTCCGCCTGCATGCACCCAGTCTTCAAGAGCCTTGTCACGCCCGCCGAATTGCAGCTTCTTTATTTCAGGATTATTCAGGATGATAACCTTGATACCGCTTAAAGCAAGCCAGTTTGTCGGAATATCCTCCATTCTACGGTTTACGAAATCGAATTCTTTCGCATTAAAATCATATTGCTCAACTGCTAATCGAATAAATCTTAAGGAACTTCCGGCATTTACTGTGAGAATTTGTTCTTCATTCTGTGAAAGCAGGTTGACAGCTAAATTGATTTCCTCTCTTACAAGCCATTTCCCAACCCATATCTTCTTATTGTTACGTTTAACCTGTTTGTAGCGTTTATTATAATATTTCATCAGATTTCTGCTTGTTTTCGCATCATCAACCAAAATGAGATATTGCAGCCCGATAATATCTTTTACTGGTGGACATAAGAACTCGAGTTTTATGGGGATAGAACGTTCTCCGCTGTCTAAAGTAACGCTTTGTTTCATGATTAACGTAGGCTGATCAGTTATTTTGCGGATAACAGTAACAAGAGCTTCAATCCTTTGTGGGTAATGGTTTGTCAGCGTTACGTTGAGATTGTGCCAGTAATGTATTTTTACTGTATTGCCGAAGCCGACCTCACATTTGGCATCAACACGCTCACCTTCTGCAAACGTCTGTGAACAAAGACAAATCAGAAGAATCAAAGTCAGTAAACATATTTGCAATTTCATAGTTTATCTCTAGAATTCAAGAATAATTATCACAAAACTATAACATAGTACTGTGTCAAGCAAATTTCGAAGGGTTGTCATTCCCGTGAAAACGGGAATCCAGACTGATACAATATTATATTCTAACTTCTTCTGGATTCCCAATCAAGTTGGGAATGACAGTTTTTTTGCACTCTTTACAGCTTTCTTGACAAAGCAATAGCCTTATGTAAATCACAATTGCACAAAATGATATTACGCAGCATTCGAATGCCGTTTTTTCTGCTTCTGGTGATACTGCACAAATAACAATGAAGCCAATATAAAGAGTATTGCAGAGATTAAAAACATCAAACGTGAGGTGATTCCTGGAAGCGTAATCATCTGAGCACCAAGCACCGGGAATGTCAAACCTCTGATTCCGACCATGAGAAGATGTGCGCCAGCATATGCTGAAGCGTCCTTTTTCTTTGAATCTGCGAAATAAATTGATGTCAGATTCCAAAGCAAGTGAATAAATATCATCCCAAAGCTCCAGATTCCAATCGCGATGTACACAAAAGACTTAACACCTGAGGGTGCAAAGAAGAAAGATAGGGTAAATGCTGCGAGTATCGTGCATGCAATTGAGCCTGATATAAACGGATTTAATCTGCTGTTAACCCTTGAAATCATAGGCAGAAACACGATGAAAATTAATCCGTTTACTAATCCGAATAATATGCCAACGTCGTCAAAGTGAAAATCATATTCCTCAACTATATAATTAATCATGATGGGGAAAATTGATAGAAATGCCATGCCGTAAATAAAAAAACGCCATTGAAACGCCCAAAAGTCTCTGTCCTCGCGAAAAAGTTTGAAAGTTCGTACGAAAGGTTTTCCGAAGATGCTGTAAAATGTTAGCTTGGTATGTTTTTGAATATATTGCTCATTTACCCGATTCGAGATTTCAGAAGCAGCCAAAATTAAATACGCTGCCATACCCGAAAATATCCAAATTACAATCATATTCCGATAACTTGAAGCGTTGTGAAGCATGACGTAGCCGGCAACAAACGCTGTCAGCATAGATATTATACGTGCATAACGCTCAGCATATCCGAAGTATGCGTTGCGAATTTTCGTGTGCAAATATGCATTTTGATAAAAGCTGCTTAAAGTCGGCATCACCGCACCTACACTAAAACATTGCACCCCGTAGCCGATTAAAAAATACGTCGGACTGCTTTTAAGCAGGACAATACCGAGACCAGCATATCCGATTGCTCCGAAAATCAAGAATTTACGTTTATTCCTGCCTTCAAGATATGTTCCTGTAAAAACACCAAGAATCAACCCGCCTGTCATGAAACTTGTCGAAATGGCAATATGGGTCAAACTCCCACCTAAAATAATCTTCAAAATGTACTGATTATGCTGATTCATCCCCATTGCAATTCCATTGAAAAATGCGAACCAGAAATGAAATCCCCATGCATAGTTTGCTACATGAACTAGCTTGTGATGTCTTTCTGACAGGTTTCTCAGCACGCTTTTTGACGGATTCTTCACAAGATGTGTTTTCAATTGTATAATTTCGCTTTCTGCGTTTTTGATTGTTAATCCGACTCGGTTTCATCCGCTTTTATAGCAGGCAGTTTCTTGATTGAAACAATTTTTACTTTGTTCCGAGTCATCTGCTCAACTTTAAGCTGATATCCTGACACCTCAGCAATAGAACCTATTTCAGGCTTTTTTCCGATTTTATGCCAAACAATTCCAGCAATTGTGTCAATATCAACATCATCCTTATCAATTTTTATTCCGCATAAATCTTCAAGTTCAGAAAATGTTATATTTCCTTTTACCTTGAACTCATGTGAACCCATCTCACCTTTGAGAACCTTTCTAACCTTAACTTCATTCTCATCGATAATATCACCGACAATTTCTTCAACAATATCCTCAGCGGTAACAATTCCGATAACTGCGCCGTATTCGTCAACAATTATTGCAAAAGGAATCTCTCTGGTCTGCATCTGGCGAAGCACGAATAGCAAAGAGCTATATTTCGATACAAAAATTATGTCAGTTTTATACTTTTCAAAATCGATTGTGCTGGTTCTGTCGTCAAAATAATTGACAAGATTGATGGAATTGAACACCCCAACAATATTGTCTCGATTGCCGTCGCATACCGGAAAGCGAGTAAATTTGTATTTTTTCACGAGTTCGATGATTTCTTCAACAGTCGAATCTTTCATGATGAAAACCACTTCCTCCCGATGAATCATAATCTCATCAATCTGCCTTGACGAGAATTCGATGATATTTGAAATCATATCGACGTGGGAAGCTTCAAAAATGCGGTTTTCGTGCAGCACAGTGCGCAAAGCACGGATGTCATCAAGGGTAAGCGAGTTAATGCTTTCCGATTGCTTTGATCTCGTGAATATTTTTGTTAATAGTGAAAACGTAATTACAATCGGATATAAAACAAGGTTGAGAAATCTCAAGATGTAAATTCCAAATAATGCAACTTTCTCAGGTTTGTAAATTGCGAAACTTTTCGGGGTTATCTCCCCAAATATCAACAAAAATACAGTTGTTACAATTGTTGCGACTATAACAATATAACCGGTATTTGTTACACCCGAATCTTCAAGAATTACACTGACGATTACCGTTGCAAGCGACGCAGCTGCCACATTTGCGATGTTATTCCCAATTAAAATCGTACTGATGAGTTCCTGAGGTTTGCGCATCAGTTTTTTCAGGAGTTTTGCTCGTTTGTTTTTGTTGTCGATAAGTCGTTGCAGACGTAATTTCGGGATTGCAAGAACCGCGGTTTCTGATGCCGAGAAAAAAGCGGATATAAGCAGAAATATGAAAAACAAAACTATTTCAGTGTTTACAGACATTGAATTGTATTAACCTTTCACCCAGCCTTGCTGGTTTAAGTTTACAACACTGTCAATAGGTCAAATAACTCTTGAGTCCTATTGACGCTCCTGTATAAAAAGGCAAAAAGTTTGCTCCTACTGACAATGCTGTGAAAGAAAAGATGTTTACATGCTCATTATTCTTTTATGAGATTGTCCTTGTTAATTATCGAATATTTTCCGTCGGGAAGCTTGATATGTACTTTGTTGTCGTCCTCATAATACATTTCACCTTCAATTTTCATGCCGTTTACATGTTCACCCTCAAAACTTTCCGGATTGTTGCATCGCATAAGACTATAGAAGATGTTGCTGAGCCACAATGGTTGAAAATCGCTATCTGACAGGAGTTGCAACTTAATTTTCAAGCGGTTTTCAACTGCTACCGAATTCAAGATTGCAATTGCCGATTCCGGCGTTACTGCCTTGATTGAATGCCTGATTTTTTCGAGTAACCAGAGGGATTTCAATGATTCGTAGTTCTCGTTATCTTTGAAGTTATCCAGTAATTCATCGGCTTTTTTGATGTTCGAGTCAGCAGAAGCAAATTCTTCATTGAAAATATCGACGCGTGCCTTGATAATGTAGTATTCCGGCTCAGTGGAAAAAGTTTTATCGCATATTTCAGTAATTTCTCCTAATATCTGCCAATTTTCTGTTTTATAAAAGTAAATTGATACAGGCAGAATTAGACCTTTGCTGAGATTTTGCTGCATCGCCTTGATTGTTTTATCACGCAGTTCTTCGCTTTCCCAGCTTTCACCGAGTGATTCAAGGCAGTCAGCAAGCAGGAACGATAAAACATACAGCTCAGGATAATTTGTTAGCAATTGTGTAAGTTGAATTCTCAGTATTTCGAACTCGCCAGCATTATAGGTTTCAAGAAGTTCTTCAAAATTGATGGATTCAGCCATATTGTTCCACCAAGTTCGGAAATCCTTGGAGTCGTTGATATTTATTAGATATTGGTAGACATAGTAGTCGATTTCAGTAAAGAGTTCAGCATCTTTGAGCGCATCGATTATCATAGTATATGCTTTTGCGAAATCTGGCTGATTGATGAGAATTCGCTTGTAATACTCGATTGCTGCTTCTGGATTTCCAAGCTTCATTTGGATGGAACCAAGGCGGTTGTAAAGCTCAAACTTCCGATTATTCAGTAATTCAGCATTTTTCGCATCAAGTTCGGATGTTTTACATGTGGAAAGCTCAAAAACTGCACTTTGCAGATAAAAACTGGCTGACAAATCTTGATTCTTTCCAAGCAGGCATGTTGCCAGGATTTCATAAAGAATTGCACGGGAAGGTTTTCGGTCTTCGAATTCCAGCAAATTCTTGATTTGTCGATACAAAAGCGTATAAACCTCGGTATCTTTCGTTTCATTGACAGAATCGAGCAATTTTGTGTAAAACTCAGGAGACAATTCGCCTGACAATGATGTTTGCTTTATTCGATTAAAACATGCTTCTGGAAACCTGTCAGCATCTACCTTTGTGAATCCTACTTGTTGCCATTTTTCAGGTAATTCAATATTTTCATCCGAAATAATAAATGTGCTGCGAATCGCATAATCAACAGCATCAAGACTTATCTCAGGAGATTCACAAGCACAATCGGTTAGTGCGAAAACTGCCTTTATTGCCGTCTGCTTGTTTATACCCACAATCGCTAAATCCTCAAGAAATTGCTGTCCGTTTGACAATACCTTCAGAAACTCACCTTTTTCATGCGCCCTTAGGAAAAGCATAATACGCAATTGGTGAAGCTGAAATTTCTTTGATTTTACAAAATTGTATTTGAAAGCATGTAAAAATTGGGTTTGCAAAGGGGAAATTTCATTTGGAGAACCTACAAAATCAGTACGCAAAATCAGCTTGTAAACATCAAGAAACAACTCCCAATAATCAATAACTTCTGGAGCAGCATCAAGATTGAGAAGCATGTTGAATAGCATTTCACCCAGTTTCAAACCTGTTTTTATCTCGTTTGAGGGATAAATTTCTTTCGTTTTCTTATTATTTTCATCCGCAACTTCAGGTCCACTTAAATCCTGCGTTGATAAAATAACTTCTATCTTCGTGAAAAACTTCGGTAATGCAATTGAAAATGGTGCAAATTCAGTATTTCCAAGCTCTCGTGCTGAAATGGTAAAATCTTTTTGCTTCAATTCCTCAAGTTCTTCGATGCATAATTCTCGGGCCCAGATGATGAATGCTTTGTTGGAATCATCCCATTTTGCCTGCGAACCGTCGAGAATTTCTTTCAATTCATCCACTTTTAGAAGACGGAAGGCAGCATCGCGGTAAAGCTCAAAAAGCTCCTTCTCTTTGAATGTTTCGAGGTAAACAAGCTTCAATGCTTCATAAGCTCTCTTAAAATTTTTGGATTTATTTGCAAGCTGAACATACCGAATTACATCATCTTTCTGCGGACTTATCTTCAGAATCTTGTCAAGCAGACGAAATGCTGTCTCATCATCGCCAAGTTTTAGTGAAATTCTGACAATATTTCGATAAACACGCCTGATATCTTCTGTTTTGTCAATCAAATTCTCCAGCGTAACTCGTGCCCGGATTAAATTCCCCTGTTTCTCCTGAAGCTCGGAAATCTCGAACAGCAAATCGGTTTTTTCGGGATTAGCCCATGAAAAAAGCTTCAAGTATTGCTCAGCATCCGTCCAGTTTTCATCTTGTTTCAACTTATTTATAAGACTCATATAAGCAGCATTCATCGAAGCCTTTAAATTCTCATCATCAGGGAGATATTTCCTGAGCTTCTGAAACGTGCTAACAGCTTTCTCATAATCACCAAGCATCATGTAACATTCCGCAAGTCGACGTTGAAAAAACAGGTCGTCCTTGCTCAGTATTACTGCTTTGTCAAAAAACATCGATGCGATTTCATAATTTCCGTTTTTGAAGAAAAACTCTCCTGAAAGCTTGATAATTTCAATATCTCCACCATTCTTTTCCAGATATCCGTTAACAAGCCTAAGCCAGGCATCTTCATCAACGAGAATGCCAAGATAAACAATCAATGCTTCACGATTTTCCGGTATTTCAGATAGAATTTTGTCGAGAATCGCACCGGCATCATCAAGAAGATTTTGACCCGTTTTCGCTTTTGCCATCATAATCTGATGCTCAATATCTGGTTCTTTCTCTTCTTTGGACAAAATTATGAAAAGTTGATTAATCGTTTGTTCCGCAGTGGAGAATTCGGTCTTAAGCAATTGAATTTTCGCAAGCAATTCATATGCCTTGATTTCCTGTTCTATCTTTAGAAGTTCAGTTAGAATTTTCTCGGATTTTGCAATATGAACACCCTGTCGATAAAGATATTCAGCATAAATTAACATCACCGAAGGGTCCAGAGGATTAATCTGCAGATACCGCCTTGCTCCATAAAGCACTGAATATACGTCATCAAGCGCAATTGCGATATTAATCATATCGAGGCATGCTGATTCAAAAATTGTAGATGCAGGTGGGATTTCCCAAAGTATCTCAAGTGCCTGTTTGTTTCTGCCCTCTGCTGAATACTGCCTGCTTAAAGCGTACAATTTCAGGGATTCAGCATTGAGTTCATCAAGTTTTTCGTCTGTTTCAACTTTTTCAGGAATTTCAACCTTGATATCGTCTGTGTCGGTATTATCTTCGGTAATAATACAACCGCTGAAAAGAAACATAGTTATTAAAGCTATGAATATCGGGATTTTTTTTTCTTTCACTTTCTGCAGCATCTTCGATTTAACCTTCATAATTGACCTGTAAAACGCCTGGATTGATAGTTTGTCAGCAAAATACACGCATGACATTAATAATGCCTAACTACATTTTACCATTATGCTGCCAAGTTCAAACACATGTTATTTGTTCATGTTCGATAGTTAGTTTTTCTGGAAATCACACTTTCTCATTCCACTAAACTGAATTCCTTTTCCATTTTGATATGTTTGTTTATTGACATAATTTTGTATAATTTCAAAAAACCGTAACTTTACGGAGTAGTTAATGACCGTGAATAAACTTGAAATATCAAAAGTGCCTGATGCTGAGGGCATTAACGGCGAAATGCAGGCTTTTCATATTGCACTTGATTATTGCGGTGTTTTTGTACCGCTTGCATCATTGATGGGTCTAGGCGGTCTTGCATTCAGAAATTATTGGCACTTGGGCAGTAAGGACGACGATTCTTACGGACAATGGAGCGATACGAGCCTCGAAGCGATTTCGGGAACTCATCCTGTTTACATCGCTGCACAATACACAGGTTGGTCATACACTCCACACAATCAGAACACTCTTGATGATTTTTATATGATGGCGCGGGAATCCATCAACAATGATATACCAGCACTTACTCGCGGACCTGTCGGACCGCCGATACCAAGTCTTATCATCGGTTATGAAGAAGAAACAACCCGACAACTGCTGATTCTCTCGAAATATGCAGGTGACCAAGTTACGACGCTTGAAATTCCGATGTTTGACCTGCCGCTTCTCGAACACGGCTACTGGCGCAATCCTCTGTTTATCCTTGAGCCCGGTATTCCTCCAACCGAAGATGTCAGACTCGATATGATTAAAGATGCAATAAAAAATGCGGCGGATATGATTAATGCGCCGGATATTGATAACGGCAGATGGATTGGCGGACTAAAAGCATACAATGCACTTGCAGATGATCTGGAAGGTGATTTGAGTAAAGTTATGCCGGGTTACGGTGCAGCAGGCGAAGAGGACGACGAACGTGTGTATTTCCTCTACACATATTTGAAAGAGCTTGGGCGTGCAAGAGCAAGCGCATACGAATTTCTTGATACTTTTGCTGATGAACTGCCAATCGAAGAAGCTGCACGAGAATTTGAGAAAGTCTATGAAGATTTTACCGAGATAAAAACTTTGCTGCCTGACCCTGAAAAAGACTTCAAGGGTGCGTTCGACATTGTTTTCAATGCTGACTCTCGAAAGAGAATTGCTGAAATTTTGCGGAAAATGGCGGAATCCGAGCAGAAAGCATGCAAACTATTGAAAGAACAGATTAAAAAGTTTTAATGATTTATTGATTTTTACATAAATAATCTAGCCTGGTTGGGATAATGAAACAGGATTATCATTTACTGGTTGTAGGAACAGAGATTTCAGGACTTGTCGCAGCATATTTGGCAGCGAAAAGAAATCTTCGGGTTTTGATACTCGATAAAGGCGAACTTGCTGGTAATGCTGATATTTGCGGAACCGCAATCCTTGACGAAAACACAATCGCTCTGATTGACAAAACCTGTCAGGAAACTGGCGACATACCCTATGAGCGGATTTTGAATTCGAAATCTTTCATCTGTACTGGTGCCGAAGGTTTCATTGAACTTCGCAGAAAACATGCTTTTAATGATGAAACCGCGAACGTTTCATACATTTTCGATAAAGCAAAATTCATCGATTGGTTAATCGAACTTGCTGAAGAAGCAGGAGCAGAAATCCAGAGCAATGTCATCGCAAAGAAATCAATCGTTGAAGATGGACAGTTTGTCGGCGTTGAGATTCATACCGGATTCGAATATCGGGCGATGCTGACCTTGATTAACGATGACCAACAGTCGACTTTGGTGCGCGAATTGCATCCTGAGCAGGAAATTGATACGCGAAATAATCTCATTTATGCCTCGGAATTGCTGAAATCCACGAAAACGAAGGTAAATTCAACATTTGCTCTTGATGACGAATCGGGCGCATCAATTGTTATCACTGGTACAACCGATGTGAATTGCATTGCGAATTTATATACGTTTAATGACAATCTTCAGCTCAATGTTCTTGTAATGCCAATTGAGGGCAAGAAACCGATTTCCGAAATAGATGCCATGCAAGCGCTTGACGAGATAAAAAATCATATATCGCTCACTTCGATTTTTAAATCTGTGAAAATGAAGGACAGAACTGTCGATATTGTGAATTTTGCTGATGATTTCAACGTGCAAAGCGTTTTTGGCAACGGATATTTACTCACTGGCGAGTCTGCAAATCTTAGCACAGCGATGAATCGTGAGAATGTAAAAGCGCAGGTATTGGCGGGGATTTACGCTGCGGAAACCGCTTCCATCTGCAACGAACAGGATCGCGCGGATAAGAAATTCTCAGGATATTATTTCAACAAACTCAA